>JAUVWK010000414.1 GCA_030604165.1 Alphaproteobacteria bacterium
CCTGGGTCGAATAGGGGTTGCCCTCGCCGGTCTCCGGGTCTTGCGTCCCCGCCGGCACGAGATAGATGCCGCGCCCCGCGATCGTCTTGCCGAGCTCGAACTGCCCGGCCATGGCCGCCTCGGCGATGGGGATCGAGCGCTCCGCCACGCCCTTGACGTGGATGTTGCCGCGCCCGTCGGTGACCAAATCCTCCACGCTGACCTCGAGCTTCTCGCTGGCGACCTCGAGCAGCGCCTGGCGCGTCTCGTTCGCGGCCATGATCACGGCGTTGCCGGCGCGGTGCGTGGTGCGGCTCGCGCCGGTGCCGCCGCAATGCGGCCCGGTGTCGGTGTCGCCGGTATCGACGATCACCGCCTCGAGCGGCACGCCCAGCGTCTCCGCCGCGATCTGCGCCAGCACCGTCTTGAGCCCCTGGCCGAGATCGACGCTCGAGAGCGTGACCACGAAGCTGCCCGACGAGGTGGCGTGAACCAGCGCCTGGGTGGGGTCGCCGCCGAGATGCATGCCGGTGGGATAGCTCACCGCCGCCATGCCGGTACCGCGTTGCTTGCTCATCTCAGCCGGCCTCCCGATCCCACGATGTCATGTCGTTGAAGTTTTCCGGCAGCGCGTGGTCGGCCAATCGCGCCGCCACCTGGATGGCCTCGACCAGGGCCGCGTCGTGCACCGGCTGGCGGTGCGCCCGCATGTCGCCGTTGCGGTAGGCGTTGAGCAGGCGGAGCTGCCAGGGGTCCATGCCGAGGGTCGCGGCGATGCGGTTCATCTGCAGCTCGAGCGCGAACGAGGCCGGCATCACGCCGAAGCCGCGCATGGCGCTCGACGGCGTGCGGTTGGTGAAGACGCAATGGACGTCGGCCCAGACGTTGGGGATCGAATAGGGGCCCGGATAATGGGTCGATTGCTTCATCGCGCCGTAGGAGCTGAAGCGCAGATAGGCGCCGGCGTCCTCGTAGCTGGCGATCTTGCGCGCCACGATGCGGCCGTCGTTCATGACGCCGTCCTTGAGGTAGATGCGCCACGCCGCCCTAGTCGAAGAGATGCGCATCTCGTCGGCGCGGCTATAGCAGAACTTGACCGGGCGCTCGGTGCGCATGGCCGCCAGCGTGGCGATCGGCTCGACCTGCATGTCTACCTTGCCGCCGAAGCCGCCGCCCACCGTGCCGCCGACGAAACGCAGGCGGTTGGCCGGCACGTCGAGGATCGCCGCGGTATTGTCGAGGGTGAAATAGAGCAGTTGCGAGTTGGAGTGCACGGTGATGCGGCCGTCGCCGTCGGGCACCGCGATGCAGCCGGTGGTCTCGAGCGGCGCCTGCTCCACCGGACTGGTCTGGTATTTGCCCTCGACGATGTGATCGGCCTCGGCGAAGGCCCGCTCGACATCGCCGAAGCGGATCTGCGCGGCGCCGTGCTCGTCCGGGTAGATATAGTGGTTGCCGGGCCAGTGCGCAGTGAGCGTCGGCGCGCCCGCCTCCAACGCCTGCTCGACATCGAGCACGGCGGGCAGCTCCTCATACTCGACCTTGACCTTGGCCGCCGCGGCCTCTGCCGCCTTTGCCGTCTCGGCGATCACCGCGACGATCGCCTCGCCTTTCCAACGCACCTTGTCGAAGGCCAGCACGGGCTCGTCCTCGGGCCCGACGCCGAGGCCGGCGAGCGCGGTCCAGACCTTCTTGCCGGGCAGGTCCTCATGCGTCAGCACGAGAACGACGCCCGGCGCACGCGCGGCTTCGGTCGTGTCGATGGCGAGAATCTTGGCATGCGGATGAGCGCTGCGATGCATCTTGAGATGCAGCAGGCGCGGGATCTGGCGGTCATCGTAATAGCGCGTCTTGCCCCGCACATGGGTCTCGAGATCGCGCAGCTTGACCGACTGTCCGACGACGTTGAATTCCTTGATCGCCATGCTTGGGCCCCTCCCCTGGGTTTCGCCTGGCGTGATGCGCCGGCCGCCCGTGTTGTTCCGGGCCCTGCCGGCTGCGACAGAGGTAAATCATAGCGCAACGCGCGTGCATGTGCAGCGCGCAACTGTGCTGGGGGGGTGAAAAAAGATGGTGGGGGAAGGGTGGGAGATCGCGGGCCTTCGGGCGCGCTGTTGTCGCGGCCGGTGGCGCATTGCAGAATGCGGCGAGCGGTGCCGGCAAATGCGGGACGAGGAGATCATGGCGAGCACGGGGGCGAAGCGCGTACTGATTACCGGCGCGGGCCGCGGCATCGGCCGCGCCACGGCCGAGCGCTTCCATGCCGACGGCGCGCGGGTTCATATCTGTAGCCTGACGGCGGCTTCGCTCGCGGGCGCACTCGAAGCCAACCCCGGCATGAGCGGCACGGTGGCCGACGTCGCCTCGGCGAGCGCGGTCGAGGCATTGTTCGCCGACGCCATGGCGCGGCTCGGCGGCATCGACGTGCTGGTCAACAACGCCGGCATCGGCGGGCCGCGCGCGCCCATCGAGGCGGTCACGGATGAGGACTGGCGCCACGTCGTCGGGGTCAACCTCGACGGCATGTTCTATTGCATCAAGCGGGCGCTACCGGGCATGAAGACGCAAGGTTCGGGCTGCATCATCAACATTTCGACCGCCTCGACCCGCGTCGGCATGCCGCTCCGCACCCCCTATATCGCGACCAAGTGGGCGGTGGAGGGGCTGACGCAAAACCTCGCCCGCGAGCTCGGCCCCGACAACATCCGCTGCAACGCGATTCTGCCCGGCATGATCGACAATCCGCGTGGCCGGCGCCTGGTGGAGACGCTTGCCGAGGAGCGCGGACAGAGCTACGCCGAGGCCGAGCGGCACTATTTCAGCTTCGTCTCCATGCGCAGCTGGATCCAGCCCGAGGAAGTGGCCGAGATGGCCGCCTATCTGGCCTCCGACGCGGCGCGCCACGTCAGCGGTCAGGCCATCGGCGTCTGCGACAATCTCGAGTGGGAAGAATAAGTGGCACCCGCGATGGCGCCCGCGACGACAAAGGTCAGGATCCTTCCCGGCGACGACAACAGCAACGGCTGGAGCCGGATTTTGCCGGCGCGCGAACCGAAGCCCGCGCTCACGGGCGAGGTGCGGGCCGATTGGATCGTGCTCGGCGCCGGCTTCGCCGGGCTGGCGGCGGCGCGGCGCCTCGCCGAACAGCGGCCCGATGAGCGCATCGTGCTGCTCGAGGCGCAAGCGGTCGGCGAAGGCGCCTCGGGGCGCAATTCCTGCTTCGTCATCGACGTGCCGCACAATGTCGGCAGCTCGCTCGCGGAGCTCGAGGGCTCGCAGCGCTTTATCCGCCTCAGCCGCGCGGCCATCGATTATCTCGCGCATGCCGTCGAGGCGCACGCCATC
>JAUVWK010000274.1 GCA_030604165.1 Alphaproteobacteria bacterium
ACTCGGCGAAGTGCTGTTCGACGAGATGGCGCTGCCGGGCGGCAAGAAGGGCAAGTCCGGGGCCTACGCCACCGGCGCCGACATCCTCGAGAATTTGGCGGCCCAAGGCCACGACCTGCCGGCGCGGGTCCTGGACTGGCGCCAGCTGGCCAAGCTCAAGAGCACCTACACCGATGCCTTGATGGCGCATATCAACCCGGAAAGCGGGCGGGTGCACACGTCCTATGCGATGACGGCGGCCAGCACCGGCCGTCTCGCCTCGAGCGATCCCAACCTGCAGAATATCCCGGTGCGCAGCGATGAGGGCCGCAAGATCCGCCGCGCCTTCGTCGCAAAACAGGGCTGCAAGCTGCTTTCGGCGGATTACTCGCAGATCGAGCTGCGCATCCTCGCCCATGTCGCCGAGGTGGACGCGCTCAAGGACGCCTTCCGCGACGGCCTCGACATTCACGCCTTGACCGCGAGCCAAGTGTTCGGCGTGCCGCTGGAGAACATGGACGCCATGGTTCGGCGCAGCGCCAAGGCGATCAATTTCGGTATTATTTACGGCATCAGCCCGTTCGGCCTCGCCCGCCAGCTCGGTATCGGGCAGGCCGAGGCGAAGGCCTATATCGAGGCCTATTTCGGGCGTTACCCGGGCATCCGCGACTATATGGAGCGGACCAAGACGGCGGCTCACGCCGACGGCTACGTGACCACCCTGTTCGGCCGCGTTTGCCACTTATCCGGCATCAACGACCGCAACCCGGCGCGCCGCGGCTTCAGCGAGCGCGCCGCGATCAACGCGCCGATCCAGGGCGCGGCCGCCGACATCATCAAGCGGGCCATGATCCGCATGGAAGAGGCGCTAGCGGAAGCGCACCTCGACGCCGTCATGTTGCTGCAAGTGCATGACGAGCTCGTCTTCGAGGTGCCGGACGACCAGGTCGAGGAGACGGCCGCCGTGGCGCGGACGGTGATGGCCGGCGCCGCGCATCTCGACGTGCCGCTCACCGTCGATACCGGCGCCGCCGACAATTGGGCCGAGGCGCACTAGCTTTTCTTGCTCACGGCAGCGGACCTGACGGTCCGCGCCTGCGCGGGCGCGCCGGATAATCGGCGGGCCGCGGTCGCGGCCTTAGGCGATGCCACGGGAGCGTGAATTGCTCGCCTTTTCTTGCTCACGGCAGCGGACCTGACGGTCCGCGCCTGCGCAGGCGCGCCGCATAACCGGCGGGCCGCGGTCGCGGCCTTAGGCGATGCCACAGGAGCGGACTCGAGCTACGCGCCCGGCTCCTCCGCATGCTCCGGTAGCCCGTCGTCAAAGTGCAGCCAGGGGATTCGGTTCGAGGCCCAGATATGCAGCGCCGGAGTCGCGCGCTCGGGTTGATCGAGCGTGCCGACGCTGACGAAGCTCCAGCGGCCGGGCTTGACGTAGTCGAAAAAGAGCTGGGCGCCGCAGTTAGCGCAGAATTTGCGCACCGCGCTCGCCGACGAGACATAGACCGCCGCCTCGCCCTTGGTCACGCTGAGGCCCTCTTTCGCCACCGCCGCCCAGGTCGCCACCGCCGCGCCGGACGCCCGCCGGCACATGGTGCAGTGACAGTGAGCGACGGTCCGCAGCGGCGTACTGATCGCGTAACGCACGGCGCCGCACAGGCAACCGCCCGCCATCTCGTCTTGCTGCTCTGGATTTGCCATCGTCCGTCCTCGCTGCGCGTTTCGTCCCGGCCATGGTAGGACATTCTTCACGCACGTGGAATTGCTCCGGCCAGGCGAGCGGGCCGGAGCCGTGCAAACCGCAACTGGGCTTAGATCAGGTCGTCCGTGCCGGTTCGAAACGGTGGCATGGTGCCCTCGCCTTCGTCGGCGTCGGCAGGCTCCGAGCGAGCCGTCTGCGCATCGTCCGCCGCAGCGGCCGAGCCCCGGAGGCAGCGGCAGCGTTCTATCTCGGCGCTTAGCGCGGACGGGTCGATGGGCTTCGAGACGTAGCCATCCATACCGGCGGCCAAATACTCCTCGCGGTCGCCGCTCATGGCATTGGCGGTGAGCGCGACGATCGCGACCCGCCCGGCCGGCCCTGGCAGTTCGCGGATTTTCGCCGTCGCCTCGAGGCCATCCATATCCGGCATATTGACGTCCATGAGCACGACGTCGTAGACGCGCTTGCGCGCCGCCTCGATAGCCTCGAGGTCATTGCCGGCCAAATCCACGCGGTGACCGTCTTTTTTCAACATCGCCAGGGTCAGCATCTGGTTGACGTAGTTGTCTTCGGCGACCAGAACATCCAGCACCGGCGTTGGCGCGCCGTCGGGCTTTTCAGCTTCCGCCGGCGCAACGTCGTCGGCTAGGTCCGCGTAGCGGGCGTCGACGAGGCAATCGTAAAGCGCCGACGGGCGCACCGGTTTCGTCAGCCGTGCGGCGAAATCGTCGGGTCTGACGACATCGCTGTCTCCGCCCAGGCTCATCGGCGCGGCGAGAACGAGCCTAGCTTCGGCAAACTCGGCTCGCTCCCGGATGAACCGCGCCAACTCGCCGCCGTTCATGCCGGACATGGTCTGATCGATCAGCGCCACCTCGAATGGCGCGCCGCGCCGCACCGCGTCTTCGAGCGCGGCCAACGCCTGCTCACCGTCTGCCGCCAGTGTCACCGCGCAACCCCAGGAGCCGATCTGCTTGTCGAAACACCGCCGATTCAGCTCGTTATCGTCGACCACCAGCACAGGCATCCCCGAGATGCCCGGTGGCCGCGCCGGGGCGCCGGCGATCTCGCCTTGCTGCCTGGCGAAGCGCACACGGAACCAGAAGGTGCTGCCTTGGCCCAGAACGCTGTCGAGGCCGATCTCACCGCCCATGAGGTCGACAATCTGCTTACAAATCGCGAGGCCAAGCCCGGTGCCGCCGTAACGGCGGCGGTTCGAAACATCGGCCTGGGTAAATTTCTCGAATAGCTTTGGCTTTACCTCGGGCGCGATGCCGATGCCTGTATCGGTGACATCGAAGCGCAGCGTGACCGCATCGTCGGACGCCTCATCCGCCGTCACCTCGATTGACACGCCGCCCCCTTCGGTGAACTTAACCGCGTTGCCGACCAAATTGAGCAGCACTTGCCGAAGTCGTCCGGGATCGCCGCGCAGCGCAGCGGGCGTGCCGCCCGGCACGCACGACGCGATCTCAATATCCTTGTCAAGCGTGCGCGGCACCACCAGATCGGCCACGCTTTCAATCACTTGGACGAGATCGAAGTCGATGGTCTCCAGCTCCAGCATGCCGGCATCCATCTTCGAGAAATCCAGGATGTCGTTGATGATCGTGAGCAGGGCGTGGCCCGAATCCTGCACCGCCTCGGCATATTGACGTTGATCCGGGGTTAGTTCGCTGTCGAGCAGGAGGCCGGTCATGCCGATCACGCCGTTCATCGGCGTGCGAATCTCGTGGCTCATCGCCGCCAGGAAGTCAGACTTGACCCGGTTCGCGGCCTCGGCCGATTCCATGGCTTCGAGCAAGACCTGTTCGGCCTGTTTGCGCTCGGTAATATCGCGGCAAACGCTGACGAACATAGGACTACCGTCGAGGCGGGTCTCGGCAACAGCGAGCTCCATGGGGAACAGAG
Organism: Alphaproteobacteria bacterium; assembly: GCA_030604165.1. Lineage (GTDB taxonomy): Bacteria > Pseudomonadota > Alphaproteobacteria > UBA828 > UBA828 > JAUVWK01. Next base: position 3,593 of record JAUVWK010000274.1, read on the forward strand.
AACCGTCCTTGCGCTTGCCCATCAGCTCTTCGTCCACGCCGTCACTGCGCGCGCCTCGAAACCCACTGCCAACCCATAGGGAAATGGCCGGCGCGGAGGCATCGGGTGTCGACATCAACAGTCCGACGTCGCGGCCGACGAGATCGCGCGAGTCGTAGCCGAAAATATGTTCCGCCGCGGCGTTAAGCGATTGGATGGCGCCGCCCTCGCGCACCGTGACGATGCCGTCCACGACGTTGCCGACGACCGCGTCGAGATGCTGTTGGCTGGTCCTGAGCGCGTCTTCAGAGCGCTTGCGTTCGATCGCGCGTCCGAGTTGAACACCCACTTGTAGGGTGACCTCCGCCAGCGCCTCGTTGTACGAGATCGGGCTGTGGGAATAAAACTCCAGCACCGCCGCGACTTCCCTCCCGACAAAGACCGGAAAGGCGAGCCCGCCCTTCAATCCAACCGCCGCCGCGGCCTCGCGCCGCAAGAATTCATGGTCCTGGGTCACGTCCTCGACCCACTGCAGCTTACCCTCCGCCAGCACCTGGCCGACGAGTCCGTGCCCCGGTTGAATACGCCCGGCCTCGGTGGCGTCGCGGAACGGGTGATACCGGTTTTGCTCCCTCAGATGCCAAATTTCGCTGGAGACCAGATCCCGAGACGAAGCGTCGGCGGCAACGAAAGCATGTCCGACCGGCCAATCGGCGAAAGCGCAAATGCGCTCCAGGCACACCCGGATGGACGCCTCCGGCCCATCGCTTTCGTTCGCCGCCACCGCGACGGCTTGCAGCAGCTGGACGACCGCGTTTCTGCTTTGCAGCATCCGCTCCGCCCGTTCGCGCACCGCGATCTCTTTTTGCAACGGCGACGTGATGGCACGCAAGAGATACAGCGCCGTCAATAGGGACAACAGGCTACCGAGCGCCACCGCCATGATGGCGACAAACCGGTCGCGCTCGAAGGCCTCGATCCGGGCCTTCAGTAGGCGCGTCAGCTCGAGCGCGGCGTCGTCATACATTAAGAACGCGGCACCGATCGTGCGGGTACCGGCGGCGAAAATCTCGCCGGCGTTGCCCCGGGCACCTGCCG
>JAUVWK010000534.1 GCA_030604165.1 Alphaproteobacteria bacterium
CCGAGGTCGCGGCGCGCGGCCTGGTCTTCGAGCTGCAGGTCTTCACCTCGCAGATGGCCGATGGCGCGCGCCTCGCCCGGGATTTTCCGGATGTTCCCTTCGTGCTGCTGCACGCCGGCATGCTGGAAGACACCTCGCCCGCCGGCAAGGCGGCTTGGGCCGAGGGCATGAATCAGCTCGCCGCACAGCCCAACGTCAACGTCAAGCTCTCGGGCCTCGGAACCTACGTGCATGCCTGCGCGGCCGCGCAGCTTGCCCCCATCGTGCGCGAGACCGTGGCCTTGTTCGGCGCCGAGCGTTGTCTCTTCGGCAGCAACTTCCCGATCGAGAAAATGTGGACCGGCTACGCCGACCTGTTGGCGGCCTATGACGAGGCCACCGCCGAGCTCGGCGAGGCCGCGCGACGGGCCATCTTCCACGACACGGCAAAGCGGCTCTATCGGCTGGCGGACGCCTAAGCCAAGCGCTAACGGCGCGCCGCAAAAAATTCCTTGAGCAGGTGCGCGGCTTCGCGCTCGGCGATGCCGCCATAGATTTCGGGCGCGTGGTGGCAGGTGGTCTGCGCGAAGATGCGCGGGCCGTGCTCGACGCCACCGCCCTTGGCATCGGCCGCGCCGAAATAAAGCCGGCGGATGCGCGCGAAAGCGATCGCCTGGGCGCACATCGGGCAGGGCTCGAGCGTGACATAGAGATCGCAATCGGCGAGGCGCGGCGAGCCCAACGCCGCTGCCGCCTCGCGCAGCGCCAAAAGCTCGGCATGCGCGGTGGGGTCGCGCGCGCTCTCGACCCGGTTGCCGGCCGCGGCCAGCACCGCGCCGCTCGCGGCCCGCACCACCACCGCGCCCACCGGCACCTCGCCGCGCGCGGCCGCCGCCCGCGCCTCGGCGAGCGCTTGTTCCATATAATTCGGGGTGAACACCTCAGCCATGACCGCAAGGTGGAAAATCCGCCGGCTCCCGTCAAGCGCCCCTGGTCATTGCGCCACCGGGTACGGGCGCATACAGTCCGCGCCATGGCGAAGCTGAGCGACCGGCCGGCGATCGGGCTCACCCTCGATATCGAGCCGCCCGGGGGTTATGCCAAACAGCCCTGGTACGCGATTCGGGAAAACTATTTCGGCGCCATCCTACGCGCGGGCGGGCTGCCCATCGCGCTGCCGCACGAGCCGGAGCAGGCCGCGCATTATCTCGAGCTGATCGATGGCTTGGTGGTCACGGGCGGCCATTTCGACGTCGACCCGGCGCTGTTCGGCGCCGCCGCGCGCCACGCCACGGTCACGACCAAGGACCGGCGCACCGCCTTTGAGCTCGCCATCACGCGCGCGGCGCACGCCCACGACCTGCCGGGGCTTGGCATCTGTGGCGGCCAGCAGCTGATGAACGTCGCGCTCGGCGGCAGCTTGCTGCAGCATATCCCCGACGCGGTGGCGGAGCCCTTGGCGCACGAGCAACCCAACCCGCGCACCGAGCCCGGCCATAGCGTCGCCCTCGAGCCGGGCACGGCGCTCCACCGTATCGTCGGCGCGCCCGAGATGCAGGTGAACAGCGCCCATCATCAAGCGGTGGACAAGGTCGCGCCGGGCTGGCTGGTGAACGCGCGCGCGCCGGACGGCGTGATCGAGGGTATCGAGGACCCCAGTCGGCGCTATTTCATCGGCGTGCAGTGGCATCCGGAATACGAGATCGATGCGGGCGACAAGCGTATTCTCGAGGCCCTGATCGCCGCCTGCAAAAGCTGAGCGCGCAACCATGCCGGCCCGCCGCCGCGCCACGGTCCCCCGCCAGGACGCCTCGGGCGAGCGCATCGCCAAGCGCCTCGCCCGCGCCGGCCTGTGTTCGCGCCGCGACGCCGAGCGGTTGATCGCCGAGGGCCGCGTCACCGTCGACGGCACTGTGCTGACCAGCCCGGCGCTGCGGGTTTCGCCGACGAGCGTCATTACGGTCGACGGCGAGCCGGTCGGCGCGCCGGCGCCGATGCGGCTTTGGCGCTATCACAAGCCGCCGGGCCTGATCACCAGCCACCGCGACCCGCAAGGCCGGCCCACCGTGTTCGAGCGCCTGCCGCCGACGCTGGGGCGGGTGATCGCGGTCGGCCGCCTCGATCTCAACTCCGAGGGCCTGCTGTTGCTCACCAATGACGGGGCGCTGGCGCGCACCTTGGAATTGCCGGCCACGGGCTGGACGCGGCGTTATCGGGTGCGGGTTCATGGCCGCCCGAGCGCCGACCAGCTCGCCTCGCTGGCGCGCGGCGTCACCGTCGCCGGCGTGCGCTACGGCCCGGTCGAGGCCGTGCTCGACTCCTCGCGCGGCGCCAACGCCTGGCTCGCGGTGGCGTTGAAGGAGGGCAAGAACCGCGAGATTCGGCGCCTGCTCGAGCCCCTTGGGCTGACCGTCAACCGCTTGATCCGCACGGCCTATGGGCCGTTCCAGCTCGGCCGCCTGAAGCGCGGCGAGGTCGCGCCGGTGCCACCCAAGGTCTTGAAGGAGCAATTGGGACGTCCCGTCGTCGAGGACGTAGTACCAAGG
>JAUVWK010000152.1 GCA_030604165.1 Alphaproteobacteria bacterium
CACGTCGTCGCCGGCGTCGTAGGCGGCGCGCAGATTGCGCGGGTCGTTCCACAGCTTGTCGCCGGCCCGCGCCTCATCCAGCGCGGCTTCGACCTCCGCCCAACTCTCTCCCTTGGCGGCGAATTTCCGGTTGGTCTTCGGCATCCGTCCTCCTCCCGGCCCCTCTGTCCGCTCTTTAGCCGATCGGGGCGGGTCCGACGCCGGCCGTCCCGACGCCGCCCAGCGGCGTGACCGCGCAATCGCCCTCGCGCCACCAGACATAGGCGAGGTCCGAGAGGTCGGTATCCCGATCCCAAATGCGCGCCTTCACCGGCCCGAAGTCGGTTTCCAGGGTCTGATCCAAATACTTTCCCTTGTAGATAGTGGCGCCGGTGCGGCAGGGAATTCCGTTGGCGCCCTGCACGAAGCCCTGCTGCTCGGTCGCCAACCGCACCCGCTCCGCCCGCACCGCGACGCACACCGGCGTGCCCGGCTCGGTGGCGCGCGGGCCGCACCATATGCCGCGCAAGGCATGGCCCTGGAGGCGCACGACGGCGATCTCGCCGGTCACCGATTCCAGCGTGCCTTCCAGCAGATTCTCGACCCCCATGAAATCGGCGACAAAGCGGCTCGCCGGGCGATCGAAAAGATCCTGCGGCGGCCCCTGCTGCACCACGCGCCCCTGCCGGAGCAGGATGATGCGGTCGCTCATGGTGAGCGCCTCTTCCTGGCTGTGGGTAACATAGATGAAGGTCAGGCCGAGCTGCTCGTGCAGATCCTTGAGCTCGACCTGCATATCGACACGCAGCTTTTCGTCGAGCGCGCCCAGGGGCTCGTCCAAAAGCAGGATCGATGGCTGGGTCACGAGCGCGCGCGCCAGCGCCACTCGCTGCCGCTCACCGCCCGAGAGCTGATGCACGCGCCGGTCATATTTGTCGGGCAGACGCACCAGCTCCAGCACGCCCTCGGCGCGCTTGCGCCGCTTCTCGCGCGCCACGCCCCGGACCCGCAGGCCATATTCGATGTTCTGCCCGACCGACATGTGGGGAAACAGCGCATAATGCTGGAAGACGGTGGTGCAATTGCGCCGCGACGCCGGAATCGCTGAGACGTCGGCGCCGTCGATGGCGATGCGCCCGATCCGGGTGGGCCGCTCGAGCCCGGCGATGATGCGCAAGAGCGTCGTCTTGCCCGAGCCGCTTTCACCGAGCAGCGTCAAAAATTCGCCGCGCTGGGCGGTGATCGAGACGTCGTCCAACGCCACCACGTCGCCGAAGCGATGGGTCGCGCGCTCGACATAAAGAACGGGCGCTTCGCCCGCGGCGGGCGAAGCGTTTTGGGCCAACTCATTTGTTGGCATTTTGGCCTCCAAAGGCAAGCCGAATGGCGAGGAAGGTAAGCCCCACGCTGGCGACGGTGACCAGCGTGCTCATGGCATAGATCAGCGGCACGGTGGTGTTGTGGGCGCCGGATTGAATCCACAGGTAAAGCGGCAATGTATCCTGCCCGGCGCGCATAAAGATGCTGAACGGCAATTCGTTGAACGACAGCAAAAAGCCGAAAAAACCTGCGGCGTAAATTCCCGGTTTTAGAATTGGAATCTCTATCTGCCAAAATCTCTGCCACGGCTTGGCGCCCAGATCTTCCGCCGCTTCCATCAGCCGCGTATCGAAACGCGAGGCCACCACAAGCATCGCCAAGAGGGCAAACGGAAAGGCCCAAACAAAGTGGGCGAGAACAAGCGACCAGACTCCCATCTTCACGTGGATCACCAGGCGGTACCACATGAAAAGGCCAACGCCGCCGACGATGCCCGGGATCATCAACGGCATGAGAAAGCCCACCAGGAAGGGACCGCGCCACCTTATGCGCGGCAATACCGGCCCGACGATCAACACCGCAATGACGCACGCCGCTGACGTAATGAAGGCCAACATGATGCTCAGCAAAAGCGGATCGCCGATGCGAAAATTACTGCCGTAAGCTTCGCCTTCGCGCCGCGCGATGTCGGCGAAAATGACGTCTTCATACCAGGTGATGGTCCAATCGCCCGGAATACCGGTAAGCGGTTCCCCGCTGAACGACAGGATCATGAGCATGACAATGGGAAAATAGAGAATGAAGAGAACGCAATACCCTAAAATGATACCGGTCCCCGTGGGCGCCCAATCCATGAGCCGCCGCCAAAACGGGAGACGAAAACGGGCGTGGGATGCGGTGCCAATGGTCATGATTATTATCGCCGCAAGCTGGCAAATACGCCGGCAAGACCGCCCACCGGTTTTAACGCGAGCCACAACAGAACCTGGAACGCCAACATGATGGCAAGCACGACCGCCGCCAAGGCGGCCGCCACCAGAAAATTGGAAACACCGATAAGGCTCTGCACCTGGGCCGCCAACATGAGAACGTTGTTGCCCCCCATGTGAGACGCCACAACCGCATCGCCCAACATGGGAATAAAGGTGAACACGAAACCGGCGACAATGCCGGGCAAGGCCAACGGCAAAATGATGTGCAGCAGGGTGCGCAGACGGCTCGCGCCCAAATCTCCACTGGCCTCGAGAAAATCATTATCGATCAGGCTAACGGAGAGAAATATCGGCCACACCATGGTCGGAAAAAACGCCCCGATAAAACCAAAATGGACGGAAAATTCGGAGAAAATAAGCCACAACACCGGCTCGTCGACAATTCCGACGCCGAGCAAAATCTGATTGACGACACCATTGATACCAAACACCGAGCGCCAAACGATGACGCGCGCGGCGGGGCTCAGGAAAAAGGGAACGGTCAGGGCGGTGAAGGTCAGCAGCCTGACGGTATTGTTTTTGCAGCCCTTGGCGAGCCACAGGGCAAAGGGAAAGGCGAGCAGCAGTTCGATCATTGTCACCGTGCCGGCAATACGCACCGAACGCGCCAGCATCTCACCGCCGCCATAGGAGAAAAATCGTTTATACTGAAGGATTGTGGGATCGAAATTTATCTTGAGCCCACGGCCCTGGAGAAACGAGACCACGATGATGGCCAGCAGCGGCAAAACAATTCCGCCAAACCACAGCAGGCTGAATCCCGACAACGACCACACACCCGCCGGCAGGCGCGGTATGAAATCGCGCAAACCGGATGATCTATTGGACGTGTAAGCAGCCGCAGTCATTGCCACTAGGCTACCCGCTCCGGAGTTGCGCTCCGGAGCGGGCAAGTTGCCGAGTTGGTGTTGTGTCTAGGCGTTCAGAACGCGGTCCATCTGCGCCTGCATTTCCTGCAGGTTCTCGGGCACGGCGCTGAACCAGAAATCTTCCTTGGCGAATTTGAGCGCCATCTTTTCCTGGGCTGCATCCATGGTGGCCGAGATGTCGTCCATGCCATTGCTGTTGGCATAGTCCACCGCCAGATCGGGACGGCCGTTGAGGTAACCGCGCAGCGGCGTGATGGTTGCCGCATAGCCGCCACTCAAGAACCAATTAAGCGCGATATAGACTTCATCGAGATTGCCGCGATCTTCCACCTGAGAGGTGATATAGGCGGCGTGCATCCACTTGGTGTAGAACTCCGTGGCTGTCGCATAGACCCAATCGCCACCCGCCTTGTTTACTTCGTTCACGGCGGGTTCCCAACAGCGGATCGCATCCACTTCGCCATTTTTCATGACCGCGATCTGATCATCGAAAATCTTCCAGAACAGACGGAACTGACCGGCCTCTTTCCGTTTGATCAGGAAATCGGCCGTCGCCTTGGCCTCTTCCGGCGACGGATTGAGGATGTCCTTGACAGCCAACTGCCCGGTATTCTTCAAATAGGCCAGGGCCTCCCAGAGGTAGATGTAATTGTCGCCGGTCGATGAACGGCCCATGGTCTTCTCGCTCTCGAACACCAGCGACCAAGACGCCTCCTCCGGCGGACGCGGCTCGTCCAGCTTGGCCGGCAGATAGCCGAAACTATCCGCGTTCATCGCCATCGGCACGCCCCAGACCTTGCCGGCGTCGGGGCTGAGATCGCGCACCAGGTACGGCATGCTCTGAATGCTCGCCGGCATGCCGGACCAATTGCTCATGGCGCTGGCTTCCATCTGCATGATGTTGCCGCCGTCAATGAGGCTTTGCTCGGTGCCGGAGAGGGTGGAGATCAGATCGAAGCGCTCGCCGGCGTCGTTGACCTGAACCTCGGTAAGAAAGATGCCGGGATCGTCCTTGATCACCGTATCTTCCATCTTAAGGCCGGTGTCCTTTTCGAATGTCGTCCAATCGCCCGGAATCATGGTCGGCGCGGTGAAGAGCATGCGGATAACGCCCTTTTCCGCCGCCTTCGAGCGCCGGGTCAGTCCCTTGAGAACCGCCGGCGCGCCAACGATGGCGGCGCCGGCCGCCGCACCCTTGATGAAATGCCGGCGCGACAGACCAAAATAGAGATGCTTGCTGTGCTTCATGGTGACCTCCCCACAGGGTTTATCCGGGCATGTTCTGCCCTAGTTATTCTTCACGGTTATCGTAAGCGCCTGAGACCCGTGGTCAAGTGGTGTGATCACATGGTTGGCCGGCCAGTTGAATCGGGCTAGGTTGCGGTCAAACAAGAATGACTAAGAACAACGCGCCGCACGATCGGCGCGCCGCGCAGCGCGGCGGGGAGAAGCCATGCGATTTGCCGTGGATACCGGAGGCACCTTTACCGACCTCGTGGTCGAAAACGAGGCCGGCGAATGGCGCCTGTACAAGGCCGAGACCACGCCGGACGACCCCGTCGCCGGGGTGCTCGACACCCTGGACCTGGCCGCTCGAGATCTCGGCATCGACCGGGCGGCGCTGCTCGGGCGCGGCGAGATGCTGATTCACGGCACGACCCGCGCGATCAACGCCATCATCACGGGCAACACCGCCAAAACCGCCTTTCTCACCACGAGCGGCCATCCGGATATCCTGGTGATCCGCGAAGGCAGTCGCAACGACTTCTTCAATTTCAAACCCTATCCCGAGCCCTATGTGCCGCGTTCGCTCACCTTCGAGGTGCCCGAGCGCATCACCGAGGATGGCGCGATCCGCGAACCGCTCGACGAAGCGGCGGTGATCGAGATCATCGCGGCGCTACAGGAAAAGGACATCGAGGCCGTCGGCGTGTGCCTGCTCTGGTCGATCGTCAACCCGGCGCACGAGGTACGGCTCGGAGCCCTGCTGGAGGAGCATCTGCCCGGCGTTCCCTACACTTTGTCGCACCGTCTCAATCCCTCGCTGCGCGAATACCGCCGCGCTTCGTCGACCTGCATCGATGCATCGCTCAAGCCGTTGATGGGCGAGTATTTGGGTAGCCTCGACGCGCGGCTGCGCGAGGCCGGCTTCGGCGGCCGGGTGCTGGTCGTCACCACGCAGGGCGGCGCCATGGACGCGACCGACATGGCGGCGGCGCCGATCCACTCGATTAATTCCGGGCCCGCCATGGCGCCGATCGCCGGGCGCGCCTACGCCGCAGCCGACGCCGGCTTCGACAACGCGATTATCGCCGATACCGGCGGCACCACCTTCGATGTCAGCCTGGTGCGCGGCGAGCGCATTCCCTGGACGCGGGAGACCTGGATCGGCCCGGAGCTGCTCGGCCACATGACCGGCTTTCCGGCCGTCGACGTCAAGAGCATCGGCGCCGGCGGCGGCAGCATCGCCAGGGTCGATCGCGGCGGGCTTTTGCATGTCGGACCCGAGAGCGCGGGCGCGGTGCCGGGCCCGGCCTGCTACGGCAAGGGCGGCGCGGCGCCGACCGTGACCGACGCCGCCTTGGTGCTTGGCTGGATCGACCCGGATTACTTCCTGGGCGGCGCCATGCGGCTCGACGCGGCGGCGGCGGCCGACGCCATCAAGGCCAAGGTCGGCGAGCCGCTCGGGCTCGATCTGCACGAGGCCGCGGCCGCCGTCATGAACGTCGCGACGGAAAATATGGTGCGCGCGATCGAGGACATCACGGTCAACCAGGGCATCGATCCGCGCCAAGCGGTGTTGATCGGCGGCGGTGGCGCCGCCGGCCTCAACGCGGCGCAGATGGCGCAGCGATTGGGCTGCCCGCAAGTCGTCATCCCCGATGTGGCGGCCGCCCTGAGCGCGGTCGGGGCGTTGATCTCGGATCTGCGGGCGGAATTCAGCGCCACGCTTTACACCGACACCACGGCGTTCGATTTCGCGCGCGTCAACGACGTCTTGAGCGAGCTCGAAGCCAAGTGCCGCGACTTTATCGCCGGTCCCGGCGCCGGCTCGCTCGAGCATGCCATCGCCTTCACCGCCGAGGCCCGCTATCCGAGCCAAATTTGGGAGATCGAGGTGCCATTGCGCGGCAATCGCCTCGAGAGCGACGCCGACGTAGCCGCGTTGCGCGAGGATTTCCACACCGCGCACCAAGAGATTTTCGCCATCGCCGATCGCGAGTCCGAGGTCGAGATCGTCGGTTGGCGCGCCAATGTACGCTGCCGGCTGCGCGAGCCCTCCAAGCGACGGGTGGTCGAGACGGCGCACGATTTTCCCGCCGCCGCGCGCCGGCAAGTCTATTTTCCTGAGGTCGGGATCGTCGAGGCGGAAGTCCTGCGTCTGGAGGCGTTGGCGCGGGACGTCGCGGTTCAGGGGCCCGCGATCGTCGAATCGTCTTTTACCACCGTGGTCATCGAGCCTGGCGCGAGCGTGGAGCGTCGGCCCTCGGGCAGCCTCGTCATCACGCCGGCGGCCGAGGCTGTCCGCGAAGTCGACACCGGCGGCGACCTGGACGGCGTGCAGATGGCGATCCTCTACAAGCGCCTCGAGGCGATCTCCAGCAAGATGGCCAA
>JAUVWK010000354.1 GCA_030604165.1 Alphaproteobacteria bacterium
GGTATTTTCGGGCGCACGTCGGGAACCGCCGAAGGCTTCAAATTCTCGAAAGCCATGAAAGCAGCCGCCATCGTGTGGGATGAGGAGACGCTCGACGGCTTTTTCGCCAAACCGAAAAAATACCTGCCGAAGACCAAGATGGCCTTCGGAGGTTTGAAGAAAGAGGCCGACCGCGACAACCTCATCGCGTATCTCAAGGAAGCGACCAAGTAGCGCATCGGCGCCGGCGGTGCCGTGCTTAGAGCGGCACCCCGGACGCGACACGGACGCGACACGGACGCGACACGGACGCGACATAGGCGAGACATGGGCGGGGCATTGAGCGCGCCACTATGACGATCGATCTGCGCGACCACATCAGGCAGATTCCGGATTTCCCGGAACCCGGGATCCTGTATTACGACATCGCCACGTTGCTCGCCCATTCCGACGCCTGGGCCGCCGCGGTCGATCAGCTGGCGGAGGCCATTCAGCCGCACGAGCCGCAATTGCTGGCGGGCATCGAATCGCGCGGCTTTCTGGTGGCGGCGCCGCTCGCCTTCAAGCTGGGTTGTGGCTTCATGATGGTGCGCAAGCGTGGCAAGCTTCCGGGGCCGACGGTGCACCACGAATACGCCCTCGAATACGGTACCGATACGATCGAAATCCAGGCCGATGCCGTGGTCTCCGGTCAGCGGGTGGTCGTGCTGGACGATTTGCTGGCGACGGGCGGCACGGCCGAGGCCACCGTCAACCTGTTGCGCCGGGTGGGCGGCGACGTTGTCGGCACGGCATTCATTATCGAGCTGACGGCGCTAAACGGCCGCGCGCGGATCGCCGCCCCGGTTAGCGCGTTGCTCAGCTACGACACCTAGGGTTTTTCCCACTGGCGTGGATTCTGCGCCAGCCCACTCCCGTTTTTTCTTGAAATACGCTAAGACGGAGGCGCGCCGTCGGCGATGGTCTCGAGGGTCCATTCCACGGCCCGCTTCAGGACTTTGCCGAGCGCCTCGTCGAACGCGGCGACCACCTCGGCGATATTGGTCCCTTGGCCCTTGACGCGCTTTTCGATCGTGGTCGAGGCGATGATGGTGCGCTCGGGCAGCGCGATGACCTTGGCGTTCAACCGAACCCTGACGATCGGCAGGCCATCGTCGGGGTCGTATTCCGCCTGAAATTCCCGCAGTTCGGTCTTGAGCGTGTGGTCGGCGCGCAGATCGGTTCCCTTGCGCGCCACCGAGACGATCTTGCCCGTGTTTTCGAAGGATTCCACCAGCAGGGTCTGCACCAATTTCGGCGCGCGCTCGGTCCAGCGGGCATCGGCGTAATAATCGATGGTGAGCGGAAGCTGTTGCAGGGCGATGCGGTGGGTGTTGAGGCCTTCGGAGGCCAGCGGCATCTCGATCACGAGCTGCGATTCGACGGTGGGGAGATTGAGCTCGAACGAGCTCTTCGGCGTCAGCACGAACAGTTGGGGCGCCGCCGTCGGCTTCGGCAGGAGGCTGCAGGAGGCAACGCTCAGCGCCAGGAGCGCGAGCGCCGCGAGGGCGAGCGCCCTGGGGGCGATTTTTCGATGGCTCATTCCGGTTGGTATCCTTGTTGCGCATCGCCGAACAGGAAGCCGGAGGGATCGCTTTCCAACTGTTCGAGAACGCGCGACATGGTGGCGACCAAGGTGCGCATCTCGCTGATCAGATGAGTCGCTTCGTAAAGGCCTTGGCTGGTGAAATCGTTCAGCGGCGTGCGGGTCTCGGCGACCAAGGCGTGAACTTCGTCGCTCGTGCGCGTAATCGATTGCACGGCGTCGTTCATGGTTTCCATGGTTTGGCGCGCCGCCATCATCGTGGCGTCGGTGCTATGGGTCAGTTGCGCCAGATCTTGGCGCGCATCCCGCGCCAAGCCGTTGAGTTGCGTCGCCACCGCTTCCAGCTCGACCGCGGTGCCCGAGGCGGTGCCGAGGAAGCGGTCCATCTTGTCCGAGCTTTCGACCAACTTGCCGGTCAGCGCCTCGACGTTGGCGAGCGTCGTGCCGATCGCCGCGCGGTTACGTTCGTCCAGTAGCTCGGTCAAGCTTTCGACCAAAATCATGACCCGATTGACCAGTTGCGGCGTGTCCGTAAACAACGCCTCCAAGCGCGATTTCTGCGATGCGATGACCGGGTAGGTCTCGCCGGGCCCTGCCGTGAGCGGCGGGCGCTCTCGGCTGCCGCCTCTGATTTGCACGAGGGACGTTCCGGTAATACCCTGAAGCTCTACCGAGGCCACCGAATCCTCCTTGATCGGCGTGCCGCTCTCCACCTCAAGCGTGACTTGCACGCGTTCGACATTCTCGGGATCGATGCGTATCTCGGTCACGCTGCCGATGGGCACGCCGCGGTAACGCACCTGGCTCACCGTGCTCAACCCCGACACCGAATCCCGAAAATAGACGTGGTAGTAGTCGAAGTCCTTATCGACATCGGCTTTCACCGCCCAAATGATGAACGCCATCAGGCCGCCGACGAGGGCGATGACGGAGATGCCAACGACGAGGTGGTTGGTTTTCGTTTCCATGGTTCAAGCGGGCCGGGCGCTCAGTGCCGCGCGGCCCCGCGGGCCGTGAAAATAGTCGCGGTTCCAGGGGTGATCGTGACGCAGCATGTCCTGCATGGTGCCGACGGCGACGATGCGCTTGTCGCTGAGCACGGCAATTCGGTCGCAAATCGCATGCAGGCTGTCGAGGTCGTGCGTCGCCATCAAGACGGTGAGCCCAAGGTTTTCCCGCAAGTCGCCGATCAACGCGTCGAGCGCCGCCGCACCGATGGGATCGAGCGCCGACGTCGGTTCGTCGAGGAAGAGAATTTCGGGATCGAGCGCCAGCGCACGCGCCAGACCGGCGCGCTTGCGCATGCCGCCGGAAAGCTCGGCGGGGTATTTCGCGGCCGCCTCCGAGGCCAGCCCGACCAGGCCGATCTTAAGCGCGCAGAGCTCCTCGATCACGTCTCTCGGCAGGCTGGTATGCTCGCGCAACGGCACCTCGACATTCTGAGCGACCGTTAGAGAGGTAAAAAGCGCGGCATTTTGAAACAGAATGCCCCAGCGCTTCTCGAGCGCGCTGCGCTCGGAGTCGCGCCGGCTCGCGAGATCGTGGCCGAGCACCTCGATGGTGCCCCGCCGCGGCCGGGCGAGCCCGACCAGGCTGCGCAAAAGCACCGATTTCCCCACCCCGGAGGGGCCGACGACCCCCATGATCTCGCCCCTGCGGACCTCCAGGTCCAATTTGTCCAGGACGATGGACGACCCAAGGGTCACGTTCACGTCGCAAACGCGTATCGCGATTTCGTCGTGTTTCGGCACCGATCTAGATTCCCAGCAAATCGAAGAGAATCGAAAACACGGCATCTACCACAATTACGGTAAAGATGGCGTGAACAACGGAGCGCGTGGTCAGGCGGCCGAGGCTTTCCGAGCTGCCGACCACCTTCAGGCCCATATAACAGCCCGTCAACGCGATAATAAACCCGAACAAGGGCGCCTTGAGCAGGCCGACGCCGAGCGACCAGGGGGCGAACGCCGTATCCAGGCGCGCGATATACTGACCCGGCGATATACCAAGCTCGATCATGGCGATCACGCCGCCGCCGACCAGGCCCATGACGTCGGCGACGAAGCCCAGAAGCGGCATGACAAAGAGCAGCGCCAGCAACCGAGGCACAACCAAAACCTGCATGGGGTCGAGGCCAATGGTTCGCATGGCGTCGATTTCTTCGTTGATTTTCATGGCCCCGATCTGCGCCGTAAAGGCGCTGCCGGAGCGGCCCGCGACGATTATGGCGGTCAGCAGAATGCCGAGCTCGCGCAAGACCGAGACGGCCACCAGATCGAC
>JAUVWK010000223.1 GCA_030604165.1 Alphaproteobacteria bacterium
GTTGGGATGCTGGAAATACCGCGTCGCCTCGAGTCCGGGCTCGACGTCGAGGGCGGCGACCCCGTGACAATCGCGATAGACGGTCGAGGCCACCTCCTTGAACAAGACGTAGCGGGTGGGCGCGCCCTTGACGAAAAGCCGACCCTCGTCCACATCCACCTCGTCGGCGCTGACCTCCAGCATCTTGGCCGCGATCTTGAGCATTTTCTCGCGGATATCGTTGCCGGCGATCTGCACCGCGGAGCCGCCCATGATGATGCTGCGCGAGCTGTAGTTGCCGAGCCCGTAGGGGCAGGTGTCGGTGTCGCCCTGGATCACCTTGACCTGGTCGAAGGCGACCCCCAGCGTGTCCGCGGCGATCTGGGCGATCGCCGTCTCGTTGCCGTTGCCGGGCGAAGTGATGCCGGTCAGCACGGTGACCTGACCGGAGGGATTGACCCGCACCGTGGCGCCGTCGTAGCCGCCGAGCAGGGTCGAGCGCGGCATCGAGCAGCCCTCGGGCGTGAGCTCCTGACCGATACCGAGGCCGATATGGCGGCCCTCGCGGCGAGCCTCCTCCTGGCGGCGCGGGAAGCCCTCATAGTCGATCATCTCGAGCACGCGCTTCATCGCCCCGGCATAGTTGCCGCTGTCCAGCATGGCGCCGGAGACTTGCGGGTAGGGGAACTCGTCGGGCGGGATGAAGTTCTTCATGCGCACCGCGACGCGGTCGAGCCCCGTCTTGCTGGCGACGTCGTCGAGCACGCGGTCCATCAGGAAGGAGGCGCTCTCCTTGCCATAGCCCCGATAGGCGTTCCACGGACATTTGTTGGTGACGACGGAGAACAGCCGCACGCGCGCGTGCTCGATCTTGTAGACGGTGGGAATCGAGTAGGTGCAGACGAACGACATGCCCCAGCCGCAAAGCGCCGAGGGCGCCCCGACATCGGCCAGCACGCGCGCCTTGAAGCCGGTGATACGGCCGTCCTTGCGAAACGCCACCTCGTAGGCGAGGCGCATCTCGCGCGCGTGCCCACCGACGAGCAAATCCTCGGTCCGCTCCGAGACGAACTTGACCGGCCGCTCGAGGGTGCGCGCCAGATAGGCGACCAGCGGCTCCTCCTGGAAGGTCGGGGTCTTGAGCCCGAAGCCGCCGCCCACATGCGGCTGGATGACGCGGATCGAGTTCTCCGCGATGCCCAGCGTTTCGGCGAGAAAGACACGCAAGGGGTGGGGATTCTGCGTCGACGCCCAATAGGTGAGCTGCCCCGCGTAGGGGTCGTACTCGGCGAGATAGGCCCGGGGCTCGATCGCCGCGCCGGTATAGCGATGCTGGTAAACTTCGTCGCTGCTGGTCATCTCGGCCTCGGCGAAGGCCTTGTCGGGATCTCCCTTGAGGAACTCCCGGCTGATCAGGATGTTGTCGCCCCAATCGGGCTCCACCAGCGGCGAGTCGGGTTGCATGGCCGCTTCCGAGTCCGTCACCACCGGAAGCTCTTCGTAGGCCACCGCCACCAGGTCCGCCGCTTTTCGCGCCGTGTATTTGTCTTCGGCGACCACGGCCGCCACCGCCTCGCCGACATAGCGAACCCGCTCCGGACAGAGGGCGTAGGAGGTGACGCCCTTCGCCCCCATCGCGGCCGTATCGTAGGCCTCGAAGATCGGATTCATGTTCTCCTTGACCTCGCGCCCGGTGATCACCTTGACCACGCCGGGAACGGCCTCGGCGGCGGCGCTGTCGATGCTCTTGATGCGCGCCGAGGCGTAGGGGCTCCGTACCACGGCCATGTGCACCATGTTGTCGCGCTGGATATCCGAGACGAAGGTGCCCCTGCCGGCGACCAGCTGACGGTTGGTCAGCGAGGGTTGTCCCTGTCCGATATGCTTCATCGCCCCTGCACCTCCGCGGGTTTCGTTTCCTTAGATCCGAGCCAGGTCGCGGCACAACGCGCGCAGCGAGCCGATGTCGTGGGCCGGCAAAAAATGATCCACGTAGGGCAGCGCCGCGCGCATGCCCTTGGCGATCGGCGCGTAGCCGTCCGTGCCCAGCAGCGGATTGACCCACACCACCGTGCGCACGCGCCGCCGCAGCGCGCGCATCTCGCGCTCGATCCGGTTTGGGTCGCCCTGATCATAGCCGTCGCTCAGAATGATTGCGACGGTCGAGCGGGGCGCGCCTTCGCGCAGAACCCGACGATTGAGGAGCCCGAGAGCGCCGCCGATGTCGGTGCCGCCCGACCAATGGCGCGCCCGGCGCGCGATCTCGCCAAGGGTCTGCCGCACCGACTGCTGGCGCAGCAAGGCGCTGATCTCGGTCGCCTCGGTGCTGAACACCACCGTGCGCGAATTCCCCAGCCGCTTCTGCAGCCCGAACATGAGCTCGAGTAGGAAGGGGTTGTAGCTATCCATCGAGCCGCTGACGTCGCAGAACAGCACCAGACGAGTCTTGCGCACCCGCCGCCGGGCGCGGCTCAGCTCGACGAAATCCATGCCGTGGCGCAGATTGCGGCGCAGCGAGCGCCGCAAGTCGATGCGCCGCCCGCGCGGCGAGGGTTGCAGGCGGCGGCTCGGCCGCGTCGCCAGCCGGCGCGCCAGCTCGCGCAAAAGCGCCTCGAGGTCCGGCGCCGGCTCCCCCCAGCGCGCCTCGAGGTCGACGTCCTGCGTCACCCCGTCGGGGCTCCACTGCCGCGGGCCGCCGCGCAGATCGGGCGGCGTTTCGGGGTGTTCGCGGTTGCGCTCGTCGGGGCGCGGCTCGAGCTCGAGCTCGCTGGCGACCTCCTCGAGCGGCGCCGCGTTACGCCAGAAGGCGTCGAACAGCCGGTCGAAGGTCGCCTCCTCCTCGCGGCTGCCGACGAGGTTGACCCGCAGCGCCCAGCGCAAGGCGTCCGGCTCGAGCAGATCGATATGCGGAAGCGAGCGCACGGCGTCGATGATGTGGCCCGACGTCACCGTGAACCCGGAGCCGCGCAGCAGGCCGCAGAACTGGAGCACGCGCCGGAACAACGCGTCGCGCGCCGCCCCGACCGCCGGGTCTACCGCATCGTTGGTCTGGCGGGCTGCTTCCATGCCGGCTCAGAGCCCCTCGGCCTCGCGCTCGTCCGCGATCTCTCCGGCGAGAATTCGCTCGCCGCCGATCGCGTGCAGACGCTCGATGTCGTCATGATATTTGAGCACGCAACCCGCCGTCTCCTCCAACAGGCCGGGCCCGAGCGTGAGCGCGCCGAGACGCAGCAACGCCCGCGCCCAATCCAAGGTCTCGGCGATGCCGGGGCGCTTGTAGAAATCCACCCGGCGCAGGGTCTGCATCGCGGCGCAGATCTGCTCGGCCAGGGCCGCTTCGATTTCCGGCACCCGCCGGCGCACGATCTCACGCTCCTTGGCGGGCGAGGGATAGTCGATCCACAGATAAAGGCAGCGCCGCTTGAGCGCGTCGCTCAGCTCGCGCGTGCGGTTCGAGGTGAGCACGACGAGCGGGCGCAGCGCGGCCGTGAGCGTGCCGATCTCGGGCACCGTCACCTGAAAGTCCGACAGCACCTCGAGCAGAAAGGCCTCGAACTCCTCGTCCGCGCGATCGACCTCGTCGATCAGCAGCACCGCCGGGCGCGGTCCGGGATGGCGGATGGCCTGGAGCAGCGGTCGGCTGAGCAGGAACTCGTCGCCGAAGATCGACGTTTGAAGCGAGCTCTTGAGCGCGGGATCCTGCTCGGCCATGCGAATCTGGAGGATCTGCCGCGGGTAGTTCCACTCATAGATCGTCGTGCTCGCGTCCAGCCCCTCGTAGCACTGCAAGCGGATCAGCGGCGTGTCGAGCGCGCCGGCCAGCACCTTGGCGACGTCGGTCTTGCCCACCCCGGCCTCGCCTTCGAGCAGGATGGGCTTCTCCAGCTCGGCCCCGAGCATGACCGTCAGCGCCAGGGGCCGGTCCGCGATGTAGTTCTCGGCCGCGAACGCCTCTTGGACGGTCTCGGGGGTGCGGAAGATGGCGCGGCTCTTGTCGGCCATGGTCTTTGTCTCAGGCAAATCCGGCGCCTGGCTGCCCCCCGCCATGCCCTCAGGCGATCGCCGGGAGCACCTGCTCGCCCCACAGCCGGATCGAATTCAGGATCTTGTCCTGGGAAATCTCCGGGAATTTCATGCGCAACACCACATTGGTGGCGCCAAGCTCCTCCTTGACCCGCAGGGCTTGGCGGATACAGGTCTCGGGGCTGCCGATGATGAAGCGTTTGCGCAGCAATTCGAGCGCGTTCGGCGCATCCGGCGGCACGGGACGGCCCTCTTCATCGAGCAGATGGCCCCACTCCAGATATTCCTTGTAGATGAAGAGCACGCCCTCCTTGGCCTCCGCCCAGGCCTGGTCGTCGGTCGCGGCCACAAAGGCCTCGCGGAAGACGGGAAAGTCGAAGCCGCTGGTCGGCTTGCCGACCTTCGCGCTGGTCTCCTTGTACGCCGCCAGCCGCTGCTTGAGCACCGAGAACGGCGTTACCGGATCCGCGAACCAGGCATCGGCGATGCGGGCCGCCTGGCGCACCGCGCCCTCCGCCTTGGAGGCCAGCCAGATGGGCGGATGAGGTTTTTGCACCGGCAGCGGGCGCTGGGTGACGTTGCGGTATTGGTAGTACTTGCCTTCGAACTCGGTCACCCCTTCGGTCCACAACGCCCGCAGCGCCTGGATGCCCTCCGTCAGCCGCGCGGCGCGCTCGTCCAGCGGAATGCCGAAGGCGTCGAACTCCTCCTGCCGGTAGCCGTAGCCCACGCCCATGATGAAGCGGCCGTTCGAGACGATGTCGAGCATCGCCGCGTGCTCGGCCACGTGGAGCGGGTCGTAGAGCGGCAGCAGCAGCACGCCGGTGCCGATGCGAATCCGAGATGTGGCCATCGCCAGCGCGGCGCAGGTGACGAACGGGGCCGGGAAATAGCCGGTCTCGACGACATGGTGCTCGGTCATCAGGGCCGCGTCGAAGCCCAGCGCCTCGGCGAGCTGAACCTGCGCGACGGTCTCCTGGAAGGTTCGCACCGGATCGTCATACTCGAAGCCATGAAGCGAATAGACGAGGCTCGATTTCATGACGTCGCGCCCCAACCGCAAGCTGCGGCGTTGTCGAACACCGGTGTTGTCATCCTCCATTTTCCTTTCGTTCAGTTTACCGCCCCCGGCGGCGGTCCCGCTCATAACATATTCTAATTATTAGTATATTTGTTTTCTTGGTCAAGGCAGACAATGCTCCATCCCCTAGAACGGCTTGGCCTCGGCGAAACGCTTGAGCACGTTTGTGGTCAGCTTGGCGATGTTGTTGTCGTAGTCGTTCCA
>JAUVWK010000191.1 GCA_030604165.1 Alphaproteobacteria bacterium
ATACGTGTTCGGCGTGCCCGGTGAGGAAAATCTCGACTTCCTCGACAGCCTTTCGCGTTCGACCAAGATCAAATTGATCCTGACCCGGCACGAACAAGGTGCCGGCTTCATGGCCGCCACTTACGGCCGGCACACCGGCAAGACCGGTGTCTGTCTTGCCACGCTGGGGCCGGGGGCTACGAACTTAGTCACGGCGGCCGCCTACGCGCAACTGGGCGGCATGCCGATCCTGATGATTACCGGGCAGAAACCGATCAAAAAGTCCAAGCAGGGGCGTTTCCAAATTCTGAACGTCGTCGACATGATGCGACCGATCACCAAGTACACTCATCAGCTCGCCTCGGCCGACAATATCCCGTCGCGCATCCGCGAAGCGTTCCGCCTGGCCGAAGAAGAAAAACCAGGCGCGACGCACCTCGAATTTCCCGAGGACGTGGCCAGCGAACAGACCGATAGCACGCCGCTGGTCCGCAGCCTGGTGCGCCGGCCGATCGCCGAACGGAAAGCGGTACGCGCCGCAGTCAAGCGGATCGAGAGCGCGAAGGCCCCATTGCTAGTGATCGGCGGCGGCGCCAACCGCACCATGACCAGCCGCATGCTGCTGCAGTTCATCGAAAAAACCGGCATTCCCTTCGTCACCACGCAGCTTGGCAAAGGCGTGATCGACGAATTGCATGCCAAGTTCATCGGCTGCGCGGCGCTGTCAGCGGGCGATTTCGTCCATCGCGCCATTGAGGCCGCTGACGTGATCATCAATGCCGGCCACGACGTCATCGAGAAGCCGCCGTTTTTCATGAAGCGGGGCGGAGCAGATGTCATTCATATCAGTTCTCGTTCGGCCGAGGTCGACCCGGTTTACTTCCCGCAAATTGAGGTGATCGGCGATATCGCCAACGCCATTTGGCAGATGAAGGAAGATATCGTGCCGCAAGGCACTTGGAAGTTCGCGCCGATGCTGAAGGCGCGGGCGGTCGAAGTGGCGCACACCGCTGGCATCGATAACGATCGGCGCTGCCCGATCTACCCGCCCTACTTGGTGAAAATCGTCCGCAGTGTCATGCCGGCGGACGGCATCATCGCGCTCGACAACGGTGTCTACAAAATCTGGTTCGCACGCAATTACCCCGCGCGCATGCCCAACACCGTGTTGCTCGACAACGCCTTGGCGACCATGGGGGCGGGCCTGCCCTCGGCGATGGCCTCGGCCATGCTTTATCCCAGCCGTAAGGTGATGGCAATTTGCGGCGATGGCGGGTTCATGATGAACAGCCAGGAGATGGAAACAGCGGTGCGCTGCAAACTCGATATCACCGTGGTTGTCATCAACGACTCGAGCTACGGCATGATTCGCTGGAAGCAGGCCCAGATGGGCTTCAAGGACTGGGGCTTGACCTATGGCAACCCCGATTTCGTCAAATATGCCGACAGTTACGGCGCCGAAGGCCACCGCGTTACAAGCGCCGCCCAGTTGCCTGACCTGTTGCAGTCGTGCCTGGATACGTCGGGCGTTCACTTGGTCGACTGCCCGATCGATTACTCGGACAACGACCGCATCCTCAATCGTGATATCAAGGAACTCAGCGCCAAGGTCTAAGGTGCACCCGCAACCTACCTTGACCACTCACCTCGATAACTTCGGACCTGCATGATGACATCGCTCAAAGCCGTCTATCCGCTCTACCTTGCCAACGAAGCCAAGCAGCTCAACACCAATCTGGCGGTGACCGACAAGTTTACAGGCAAAGTGGTAACCCGGGTCGCATTGGCCGATGCGGTGACGATCGATGCGGCCATCGCAGCGGCGGCGGCGGCGGCCGAACCGATGGCGCGGATGGCGGCCTACGAACGTCAGGATGTGCTGGCCCATTGCGTCAAAAGGTTCCAGGAACGTCAGGACGAGTTGGCCTACGCGCTCTGTGTCGAAGCCGGCAAGCCAATCCGCGATTCGCGCGGCGAGGTGTCGCGGTTGATCGACACATTCCGCATCGCCGCCGAGGAATCGGTGCGCATCACTGGCGAAATCCAACCGCTCGATATCAGCGCGCGTAACCGCGGCTACCAGGGCATGTGGAAGCGGGTGCCGATCGGCCCGTGCTCGTTTATCTCGCCGTTCAACTTCCCGCTCAATTTGGCGGCGCACAAGATCGCTCCAGCCGTGGCCGTCGGCTGCCCGTTCGTGATGAAACCTGCCTCGCGTACGCCGCTGGGGGCCATAATCATCGGCGAAGTCCTGGCCGAAACAAAACTGCCCAAGGGTGCGTTCTCGATCCTGCCGGCCTCCCGCAACGGCGCCGACCTGTTCACTACCGACGATCGGCTCAAGCTGCTGTCGTTCACCGGGTCGCCGGACGTGGGGTGGGACCTCAAGGCACGTGCGGGCAAAAAGAAGGTGGTGCTGGAACTGGGCGGCAACGCCGCTGTGATTATCGATGCCGACGCCGACCTGGATGACGCTGTCGCCCGCGTCGTGTTCGGCGCATTCTATCAGTCCGGGCAATCGTGCATCAGCGTACAGCGCATAATCGTGCACGAATCGGTCTATGACGAGTTTCGCGATCGCCTGGTCGCCAAAACCAAGACATTGGTAGCCGGCAATCCGCAAGATGAAAACACATTCATCGGCCCGATGATCGACGTTAAAGAGGCTTCGCGTCTCGATACCTGGGTCCAGGAAGCCGTCGCCGAGGGCGGCAAGCTACTGTGCGGCGGCAAGCGCGACGGCGCCATGCTGGAGGC
The DNA here is from genome assembly GCA_030604165.1 of Alphaproteobacteria bacterium. Taxonomy (GTDB): domain Bacteria; phylum Pseudomonadota; class Alphaproteobacteria; order UBA828; family UBA828; genus JAUVWK01. The sequence goes on from JAUVWK010000191.1 coordinate 2,737, forward strand.
GACGCTGCTGGAAGGCGTCGACCGCAACACTAAGCTCTATCGCGAGGAAGCCTTCGGCCCGGTGGCGGGCCTATCCAAGTTCAGCGACTTCGACAACGCCCTGGACGAAGTCAACGATTCCAAATTCGGACTTCAGGTCGGGATTTTTACCCGCGATCTCTACAAGATGCTCAAGGCCTGGGACCGGTTGGACGTCGGCGGCGTGGTGATCGGTGACGTGCCCAGCTACCGTGTCGACAACATGCCCTACGGCGGCGTCAAGGATTCCGGTCTCGGTCGCGAGGGGATACGCTTTGCCATCGAGGATATGACCGAAATCCGTAACCTAGTGATTCGGCACCGACTTTAGTCCAAACTGTCTTGTCGAGCTTCCACGTGCCATTAAAGGCCGGCCGCTCCGGGCCGCGGGGCATCTGCTGCATCAGCGCCTCGCTCTTTCGACTTCGGCATACAGAGTGCTATGTTCACGCTGATCCCTGGTCATCCGGGAAATGTCGGATCAAGGAACAAGGAACACGGCGATGGCTGTTTTGGATCATATCGATTTCGCGCGTTTTATCGAGGGGGTCAAGCGGCGCAACCCGGGCCAGCCCGAGTACGTGCAGGCGGTTCAGGAGGTTGCGGAGGACATCTTCGACTTCATCCAGGACAAGGAGGAGTATCACGAGTACCAGATCCTCCGCCGGATCGCCGAGCCCGACCGGGTGGTCAGCTTCCGCGTCTGCTGGCAGGACGACAAAGGCAACGTCCGCGTGCAGCGCGGCTGGCGCGTGCAGAACAGCAACGCCATCGGCCCGTACAAGGGCGGCATCCGCTTTCATCCCAGCGTCACCGAAAGCGTGCTCAAGTTCCTCGCCTTCGAGCAGACCTTCAAGAACAGCCTGACTGGCCTGCCCATGGGCGGCGGCAAGGGCGGCGCCAATTTCAACCCCAAGGGCAAGTCCGATCACGAGGTGATGCGGTTCTGCCAGTCCTTCATGACCGAGCTGTACTGTCATGTCGGTGCCGACATCGACGTGCCGGCCGGCGACATCGGCGTCGGCGCGCGCGAGATCGGCTACATGTTCGGCCAGTACAAGCGCATCACCAACAAGTTCACCGGCGTGCTGACAGGCAAGGGGCTGGAATACGGCGGCAGCCTGATCCGCACCGAGGCGACCGGCTATGGCGCGACCTATTTCCTGCAGAACATGCTGGAGCGGGTGGGGAACTCGATCGACGGCAAGACCTGCGTCATCTCGGGCTCGGGCAACGTCGCCACCCATGCCGCCGAGAAGATCAACCATCTCGGCGGCAAGGTGCTCACCCTGTCGGATTCGGCCGGGTTCATCCACGACCCCGACGGCATCGATCCGGAAAAGGTCAACTGGGTCAAGCAGCATAAGACCAAGCGGCGCGGCCGCATCGCCGACTACGTCAAGCAATTCAAGGGTGCGAAGTTTTACGAGGGCAAGCGCCCGTGGGGTGTGAAATGTGATCTCGCCATGCCGTGCGCGACGGAGAATGAGTTGAACGGCGAGGACACGAAGACGCTGATCAACAACGGCTGCATCGCGGTGGCCGAGGGAGCCAACATGCCGACCGACCTCGAGGGCGTGCACGTCTTCAAGAGCGCCAAGATCCTGTTCGCGCCCGGCAAGGCGGCGAACGGCGGCGGCGTCGCCGTCTCCGGCCTCGAGATGAGCCAGAACTCGGCCCGCATCTCGTGGAATGAGGAGGAGCTGCAGAAGCTGCTGACCGACATCATGAAGGGCATCCACGATTCCTGCGTCGAATACGGCGGCACGCGCGGCAGCGAGCACATCGACTATGTGCGGGGCGCCAACATCGCCGGCTTCAAGAAGATGGCCGACGCGATGCTGGCCTATGGGGTGGTCTGACCGGCGCCGCTTCGCCTGCGCGCCAGCGCGAACGGGACGATGGCGGATTAACAGCGAACGTGGTTGTAAGGTTCGGGGCGGATCGGCGTCACCACCACGATCGCCGCCTTGATTGGCGCGGGCCTGGCCATCGTCGCCGGGGTTGCGACGAGCTTGCTATTTCCGAAGACCAAGGCGGAGACGGGCGCCTATTTCGAGGAGCTGCGCGATCCCGCCGGCGAGGCGATTTCCGACCGACCGCGGCGAGAGACCGAGCCTGCCAGTCAATGACCCTTATCTCTTGAAGGCCGATGAAGCGCGGTTCGATCGTCTTGCTTTGGTCCGCCTCCATTGAAGTGGGCGTCCTCCTCCTCCACTAATCTAAGTTTAGAGGCACTTTCGGGCATTGCCATTGCCGGGCTACCAATCGAGGAGCTTCTCTTCGCTGCGGCCTTTGGCGCCTACTGGTCAGGCGTCTATGAGCACTTCACCTTGCGGCAACTCGCGGTGGCTCGATCGCCAAGACAAGACACGTGCGTCCCCATACTGACGCAGCTGGCCGGATCGAAGAAAGAACGGACACCCCATGAAGTCTGGACATCAACCGCATCCACTCTAAGGTCTCGGAAACGGCGGGAGTACTGCGCAGACCGCCTCGCGGCTTACGGAGAACCCCGCCGGTTTGCTATCGTCCGCGCCGTTCCAAAGGGTTAGACGATGGCAAAATCGCGCTTCAACAAAATCGCCTTCCAGGGAGGGCCGGGCGCCAATTCGGACCTGGCGGCCCGCAATGCCTATCCCGGCATGGAGGCGCTCGCCTGTCCCACCTTCGAGAACGCGCTCGCCGCCGTTAAGAGCGGCGCGGCCAAGCTCGCCATGATCCCCATCGAGAATTCCGTGGCGGGCCGCGTCGCCGACATCCATCATCTCCTGCCGTACTCAGGGCTCTATATCATCGCCGAGCATTTCGAGCGGGTGCGTCACCAGCTGCTGACCCTCCCCGGCGTCAAGCTTTCGCAGCTTAGGACAGTGCACAGCCACGTCATGGCGCTTGGCCAGTGCCGCAAGGCGATCCGCGCGCTGAAATTGAAGCCGGTGACAGAGGTGGACACCGCGGGCGCCTCACGCCACTTGCGCGAATCCGGAGACCGCACGGCTGCCGTAATCGCCTCGAAACTCGCCGCCGAGATCTACGGGCTCAAAGTGGCCAAGGCCGATATCGAAGACGCGCAGCACAACACCACGCATTTCGTCGTACTTGCCGCCAAGCCCGAGCGGGTGCGCGCGGGCAAAGGTCCCG
>JAUVWK010000304.1 GCA_030604165.1 Alphaproteobacteria bacterium
AACATTCCGAGCCGCTCACCGTGCCCTTTGCCAAGGGCTTCCGCGACAAGGGCATCAAGGAATTCACTTGGAAGCTGCATTTGCCCGCGCGCGAAAACGAAACCTGGATCGGCCTGGTAAAGGCCGGTTTCGGCGATTTCGACGACGCGCTGGAGATCGACGGCGTGGCAATCGCGCCGGCCCGCTACCTGGAGGCCTTGATCGCGCGAAACATCGCCCGCAACAAGGAGAGGATTCCCGAGCAGGAGAGCCACGAGATCCACTTCGCCATCGGCGAAGGCCTCGCGGCGGGCAAGAGAACCCGCGTGCGCAGCACCGTAGTGGTCGAACCGGAGCCGTTTTACGCGGGCTATACCGACGCCGCGACCTCGATCAACGCCTCGGTCGGCGCGCAACTATTGTTACAAAACGAGCCCATTCCCGGCGTCTGGGGGCCGGAAGAATATTACGACGTCGCGCAGTATTTCGGCGCCCTCGAAACGCGCCATTTCCGCATGGAACTGCACAGCGAGCCGCTCGAAGACGGCTGAGCGGGCCGGTCGTCCACCGAATTCAATAGCCCTTGGGCGGGGCCTTGATATCCGTCTCGCGGCTCGCCGCCGTGACCACCGCCGCCGCCACGGCTTCGGACATGAGCTCGAGGCTCATCGACGGCAATTCGTGCTCGGGATAGTCAGCCGCCGCGACATAATCCGGCGTGCAGGGCACGTGAATGAAGCCGCTGCGGATGCCGAGGCCCTTCTCCTTCACCAGATGCAGAGCGCTGTACATGATCTGATTGCACAAATAGGTCGAGGCCGTGTTGGAGACCTTGGCGGGGATGCCGCGCTTGTTGATCTCGCCGACGATCGCCTTGATCGGAATGGTCGCGGCATAGGCCGCCGGGCCCTCGGCGAAGACCGGCTCGTCATAGGGCTGCTTGCCGCGATTGTCGGCCACCGGGAAATCGCGCACGTTCGCCGCCGTGCGCTCGACCGAAACCAGCGGCGAGCCAGGATAGAGGCCGAGGCTGATCCAGATGTCGGGCTCGTGCTCGTCCAGCGCGTCCGCGACCAGCGCGGCGATCTTGTCGGTCTCGACCGGCACCTCGATGGTGATCAGCTCGAGGCCTTCGAAATTGCGCTGCCGCAGCGTGCCCAGGATATCGATGGTCGGGTTCGCCGCTGCATGCTGCCACGGCTCGTAACCGGTCAGCACCACCTTCTTCGTCGCCATGCCTCGTCCCTCCTCTACCGTGCCGAGCCATCAGGCTGCGCCTTTTCTCACGCCCCCGCAAGATCGCTTGGCGCGCCGCGTTCAGGCACCGTCGCGCAGCGTTGCGCGCAACGCCTCGGCGGCTTCTTCGACATCGGCGCGGGCGATATGGAGATGCGTCACCGCGCGCATCAGGGTGCGGCCCATGGCGCCGATGCGCACGCCGCGCTCGGCCAGCGCCTCGCTCAGTTGCCGCGCCGTGCGACCGCTCTCGGCGACATCGAAAAAGACGATGTTGCTGTCGATACGCGCCGCATCGACGGCGACGCCGGGCAGCCCGGCGATGCCTTCGGCAAAGCGGCGCGCATTGGCGTGGTCGTCGGCCAGACGCGCGATATTATTGGCCAGCGCATAGCTGCCGGCGGCGGCGAGCACGCCGGCCTGGCGCATGGCCCCGCCGAGGCGATGCTTCCAGCGCCACGCCTCGCCAATGAACGCCGCCGAGCCGGCGAGCACGGCGCCGACCGGGCAGCCGAGGCCCTTGCTGAGATCGAGCCAGACGCTATCGAATGGTGCCGCCCAATCCCGCGCCGCCACGCCTGAGGCCACCACCGCGTTCATCAGCCGCGCGCCATCCATATGCAGCGCCAGGCCATGTTCGCGCGCCGCTTCGGCGACGGCGTCGATGGACTCGCGCGGCCACACCGTGCCGCCGCCGAAATTGGCGGTCTGCTCCACCGAGACAAGCCGCGAGCGCGGCGCGTGGCGGCTCTCTTCGCGCACCGCCTCGGCCACCTGGGCGGCGGAAAACACGCCATGCACGCCATCGAGCGGGCGCACCAGCGCGCCGGCCAAGGCGGCCGGGCCGCCCGCCTCGGCGATGATGATGTGCACGGTCTTGTCCGCGATCACCTCGTCGCCGGGCCGGCAATGCACCAAAATGGCGATTTCGTTGCACATGGTGCCCGACGGCAGGAAGACGGCGTCGTCCTTGCCGAGCAGGTCCGCCACCTCGGCGCAGAGGCGGTTGACGCTGGGGTCTTCGCCGCGCTGCTCGTCGCCGACCGGCGCCTCGGCCATGGCGCGGCGCATCGCCGGGCAGGGGCGGGTTTGGGTGTCGCTATAGAGGTCGACGCGGATCTCGCTCATGGGCCCCTCGTCAGGCCGTCTGCCAGACGCTGGTGGGCGGGTGGCGCTCGCGCCACGGCCGCGCCGCCTCGATCTGGCTCGCCAGCCGCAGCAGTAACGCCTCCGCGCCGTAGCGCGCGCCCAGCATGACACCGATGGGCAGGCCGTCGGCGCTGCTATGAAGCGGCAGGGTGATCGCCGGATGGCCGGAGACGTTATGGATGGTATTGGCCGTGTTGAAGGTCCAAAGGCGCTCGAAGAAGAGCTCGGAATCCGCCATGTCCGCATAGAGATGGCCATGCGCCGGCGGCGGCGTTGCCATGGTCGGCGTCAGCCAGATGTCGCGGGTTTCGAAAAATTGCGCGAAGGCCCGCGTCACCGTGTTCATGTTGTTGAGCGCGCGCAGGATATCCGCCGCCGACATGGCGCGCCCGCGTTCCGCCAAATAGAGATTGTTGCGCTCCAGATTGTCCGCCGAGGGCGTGCGCCCAACACTGGCGGCATAGTCGTCGATGACGAGCGCGGTATGGGCCCCGAACAGGGCCATGAAAATATCGTTCAGCATGGCGGTGTCGTGCGCGGGCTCGGCCGGCTCGACCTCGTGACCGAGCTCCGCGAGCAGCTTGGCGGCGTCCTCGACCGCCTGGCGACATTCGGGATGGGCCTGCCGCCCGGGCGGCGTGCCGTCGGAAAAGCCGATGCGAAGGCGGCCCGGATCGGCGCCGACCTCGTCGAGGAAGGGCCGCTCGGGCGCGGGCGCGCTATAGGGATCGCCCACGTCGGGCCCCGCCGTGCAATCGAGCAAGGCGGCGCTGTCGCGCACGCTGCGCGAAACCACATGCTCGACCACGAGACCGTTCCACATCTCGCCCGCGTCGGGCCCGAGCGGATTGCGCCCCCGGGTCGGCTTCAGCCCGACCAGCCCGCAGCACGACGCCGGTCCGCGGATCGAGCCGCCGCCGTCGTTGGCGTGAGCGGCGGGGACGATACCGGCGGCGACCGCCGCCACCGAGCCGCCGCTGGAGCCGCCCGTCGTGTAGCCCAATTTCCAGGGGTTGTGCGCCGGCCCGGTGGCCACCGGCTCGGTCGAGCCGCTGGAGCCCAGCTCGGGCGTGTTGGTCTTGCCGATGACGACCAGACCGGCGGCCTTCCAGCGCTTGAGGATCTCGCTATCGAAATCGCGCGTCCAGCCGGCGAACAGGCGGCTGCCGCAATCGGTCGGCACGCCGGCGTAGGAAACCACCAGATCCTTGATCAGAAAGGGCACGCCGCGAAACGGCCCGTCGGGCAGCGCGCCGGCGGCGCTAGCCTGGGCCTCTTCGGCCATGACCGAGATCACGGCATTGAGCTGCGGGTTGAGCCGTTCGATGGCCGCGAAGGCGGTTTCCACCAGCTCCGCGGCGGAGACCTCCTTGCGGCGCACCAGCGCGGCGAGATCCAGCGCGTCGTGGTCGGCATATTCGGTCAAGCTCAGCATGGCGACACCTCATGGAGTGGTGGGGGGTAATCATTCGTGCAGGAAACAGGCGACCCGATGGCCGCCGCCGACATCGCGCAACGCCGGCTCGCGCTCCGAGCAGAGCGCCATGCGGCGCGGGCAGCGGGTGTGAAAGCGGCAGCCGCTCGGGGGATCGATCGGGCTCGGCACGTCGCCCTCGATGCCGCCATGGCCGGCGAGGCGTTTTCGCGCCGGCTCGGGCGAGGGGATCGCCTCGAGCAGGGCCTGGGTGTAGGGGTGCAGCGGCTCGCGATAAAGCGCTTCGCTTTCGCTCAGCTCGACGATCTTGCCGAGATACATCACCGCGGTGCGGTCGCAAATGCGTTTCACGACGCTCAAATCGTGCGAGATGAAGACATAGGTGAGATTGAATTCGCTCTGGAGATCGATCAGGAGCTGCAAGATCTGGGCCCGGATCGAGACGTCGAGGGCCGAGACCGGCTCGTCGAAAATGACCAGCTTGGGCCTGAGAATCAGCGCCCGCGCGATTGCCACGCGCTGGCATTGGCCGCCCGAGAGCTCGTGCGGATAACGGTCGTAATCGGCCGCCC
>JAUVWK010000198.1 GCA_030604165.1 Alphaproteobacteria bacterium
TGCCTCCTACCCGACGGGCCGCCTGGACGATCCCACAAATCATCCCTGTGGGTCATTATCACCGTTCCTTGGTACTAAGCGTCGTAGGTGTAGACGGTGCGGCCGTCCACCACCGTGCGGAGCGCCCGGCCGCGCACCTCCCGGCCGTCGAAGGGCGAGTTTCTCGACTTGCTGTGAAAGCGGTCATTGTCGATTTGCCACGGCAGCGCCGCGTCGAACAGCAAGAGGTCCGCGGGCGCGCCGCGCTTGAGCCGGCCGGCCGGTAGAGCCAACAGATCCGCCGGTCCGACCGTCATCCGTTGCAGTACGTCCAGCAGCGGTATCTCGCCCTGGTGATAGAGCTCGAGCGCCAGCGCCAGCATGGTCTCCAGGCCGACCACGCCATTGGCGGCGTGGGCCATGGTCACGCGCTTGCTCTCCTGATCGTGCGGCGCGTGGTCGGTGGCGATGGCGTCGATGGTGCCGTCCTTGAGGCCGGCGACGACGGCTTGGCGGTTTGCCTCGCTGCGCAGGGGTGGCGCCATCTTGGCGTAGGTGCGGTAATCGCCCACGGCATCGTCGGTGAGGGTGAAGTGATGCGGCGCCGCCTCGCAGCTCACGGCGAGGCCCCGCGCCTTGGCCTTGCGCACGGCCTCGATCCCCTCGGAGGTGGAAATATGCGCGACGTGATAGCGCCCGCCGGTGAGCTCGACCAGCCGCAAATCGCGCTCCACCACCACCACTTCCGAGACCTCCGGGATCCCGGGCAGGCCGAGCCGCGTGGCGACCTCGCCCTCCGCCATGCAGCCGCAACCCGAGAGCGACAGGTCTTCGGCATGCTGGCTGATCAGCAGACCGAAGGTGCTGGCGTAGCTCAGCGCCCGGCGCATCACCAGACTGTCGGCGATCGGCAGCCCGTCGTCGGTGAAGCCGACCGCGCCGGCCTCGGCGAGCATGCCCATCTCGGTGATCTGCTTGCCCTCGAGGCCGCGCGTGACCGCGGCAAAGGGGTAAACCTTGACACTCGCGGCCTCGCGCGCGCGGCGCTGGATGAATTCGATCAACGCCACGTCGTCGATCACGGGCATGGTGTTGGGCATGCAGGCCATGCTGGTCACGCCGCCCGCGGCGGCGGCCGCGCAGCCCGTGGCGATGGTCTCCTTGTGCTCGTGGCCCGGCTCGCGCAGATGCACATGCATGTCGACCAAACCCGGGCACAGATAGTGGCCCTCGCAGTCCACCACCGCGACGCCGTCGGGCACGCCGTCGCCGAACAGGTTGGGCCCGAGATCGGCGATCCGCTCGCCGTCGGTCAGCAGCGCGCCGGCCTGGTCCAGGCCGCTGTCCGGGTCAAGCAGGTGGGCGTTGACGTAGGCGGTCGGCGGCGGGTTGTGGTTTGCCATCGGCGGCTCTCAGTACGCACTCGGTAAGGCCGGCGCATTGCGGCCCAGGATGTCGAGACAGGCTTGGCGCACCGCGAGGCCGAGTTCCACCTGATCGAGAATCACGGAGCGGGTGATGTCGTCGGCCACCGCGCTGTCGATCTCCACGCCCCGGTTCATGGGCCCCGGATGCATGATCAGGGCGTCGGGCTTGGCCACCGAGAGCTTTTCTTTGTCGAGACCGAAGAAGTGAAAATACTCGCGCGTCGACGGCACGTAGGTGCCCTGCATACGCTCCGACTGCAGACGCAGCATCATGATGATGTCGCAGTCCTCGAGGCCGGCCCGCATGTCGTGAAAAATTTCCACTCCCATGCGCTCGATGGCCGTCGGCAGCAAGGTCGGCGGCGCCACCAGCCGAACCCGCGCGCCCATGGCGTTGAGCAGGTGAATATTGGAACGCGCCACGCGGCTGTGCATGACATCGCCGCAGATCGCCACGCTCAGGCCGCGCAAGTCGCCGCGCCGGCGGCGGATGGTGAGCGCGTCCACGAACGCCTGGGTCGGATGCTCGTGGCTGCCGTCGCCGGCGTTGATGACGGCGCAGTTGACATGGTTGGACAGCAGCGTCACCGCGCCCGCGTCCGGGTGACGCACCACCAGCACGTCGGGCCGCATGGCGTTCAGGGTCATCGCCGTGTCGATCAGGGTCTCGCCCTTCTTGATGGCCGAGGTTGCGACCGAGATGTTGATGACATCGGCGCCGAGCCGCTTGCCGGCCAACTCGAACGAGGTGCGCGTGCGCGTCGAGGTCTCGAAAAAGAGTAGGATCAAGGTGCGGCCGCGCAGCACGTCGCGCTTTTTCTGCGCCTCGCGATTGAGCGCCACATAGCTTTCGGCGAGCTCGAGGAGAATCGCGATCTCTTCGGGAGAGAGACCTTCGATCCCGAGGAGATGGCGATGCACGAACGTGCTGGGCAGCGGAATGGGCTGCATCAAAATCATCTCTTAGCGACTCCCGGGGCGGCCCGCAAGAGGGTCGGGCCAAGCCCCTCAGATGGGCCGCGAATCCGGATCGGACAAGGCGCCGCGCGGCACCGATCGCGGGCCGACAGTCGCCGACTCGCGGTGCGAACGCTTTGCCCGGCGTGAACGCTTTGACAGGGGCTCCGGAATCCTCTACCTTTAATTGGGATATGATATCCGTATAGTGGACATGGAATTCCGGCTCGGTTAGGGAGGCCGCAACGCAATGGGCCTGAGGATCGCCATCGACACCGGCGGCACGTTTACCGACGTGGTCGCGATCGATGAATCCGGCGCGCAATACGCGATCAAAACGCCGAGCACACCGTCGGATCCGAGTATCGGTCTCCTCACGGGTATCGAAAAGGCGGTCGCGGTCGCTGGGCAATCGAGCGGCGCGGTCGAGGCCCTGTTGAACGGCACCACGACCGCGACCAACGCCTTGCTCGAGCACAAGTTCGAGGGGCTCGGGCTGATCGTCACCCAAGGGTTTCGCCATATCATAGAGATCGCCCGGCAATCTGTTCCGGACGGCTATGGCAATTCCTATTTTTGGGTCAAGCCGCGCCGTCTCGTGCCGTTGCATTTGGTGCGCGAAGTGCCGGGCCGTATGACTCACGACGGCGCGGAGATCGCGCCGCTCGATGAGCAGGCGGTGGTCAAGGCGGCGGGCGAATTGGCCGAACAAGGCGTGCGCTGTGTCGCGGTCTGTTTAATGCACGCCTATGCCAACGAGAGCCACGAGCGCCGCGCGGGCGCGCTGATCACCGAGCATTTCCCGGACCTGTTCGTCTCGCTTTCCTCGCGGGTGTTGCCCGAATATCGCGAATATGAGCGGGCCATGACCACCTTGATCGATGTTCTGGTCAAGCCGTATTGCAAGACCTATCTGGGCCATGCCGCTGAGCAGGTGCGCGCGCAATCCGGCGATATCCCGTTTCTGATCATGCAATCGAACGGCGGCGTCGTCAGCCACGCGGCCGCCGGCGACAAGCCGGTGACCATGCTGCTGTCCGGGCCGGCCGCGGGCGTGCTCGGCGCCATCCATATGGCGCGCCTGGCCGGCTATGAAGACATCTTGACCCTCGATGTCGGCGGCACTTCGACCGACGTTTCCCTGGTCGAGAAGCTGACGCCCCAGCTCACCAGCTATTCGCTGATCGAAAATTACCCCGTGAAGACGCCCATGCTCGACATCGCCACGGTCGGCACCGGCGGCGGCTCGCTCGCCTGGGTCGACGCCTATGGCGGCATGAAGGTCGGCCCGCGCAGCGCCGGCGCCGATCCGGGGCCGATCTGCTACGGCCGCGGCGGCACCGAACCCACCGTGACCGATGCGGCGCTGGTGCTCGGCCGGCTCCCGAGCGCCTTGGTCGGCGGCGAGCTCGCGCTCGACCTCGAGGCGGCGCGCCGGGCTTTTCAGGCGCTCGGCGAGCGCTTCTCCATGGCGGCGGAAGAGGCCGCCGCCGGCGTTTTCGAGATCGCCGCCGCCAACCAGGTTCATGGCATTCGTCAGGTCACGGTGACCAAAGGGCGCGACCCCGGCGCCTACGCGATCGTCGCATTCGGCGGGGCCGGCGGCATGTTCGCCGCCGAGGTCGCCGATTTTCTCGATATTCGCACCGTGCTCTCGCCGCCCAACCCCGGCAATCTTTCGGCCTTCGGCCTCCATGTCTCCGACATCAAGCGCGACTACATCCGCACCCTCGTGCGCCAGCAATCGAGTGCGGACGGCGACGAAATCGAGGCCGCGTGGGCGGAGCTCGAACAGCTCGGCCGCGACGAAATCATGGCCGAGGGCGTGCCCCAGGATGCGATCGAGCTGGCGCGCTCGGCCGATGTTCGCTATGTCGGCGAGGGCTACGAGGTTGCGGTCTCGATCCCGACCGGCGTCAGCGGGCCGCAGGCGGTCGCTGCGGTCTGGTCCCAATTCCATACGGTCCACGAGCAAACCTTCGGTTTCGAATATGAGGGCGTACAGGATGTCGAGCTGGTAAATCTCCGGGTGCAGGCCGTCGGCACGGTCCATCGGCCCGAGGTGCCGCGCTTGCCGGCGGGCGGCAAGCCGCCGGCGCCGCATACCACGCGAGCGGTTTTTTGGCGCGCCCAGGGCTGGCAGCCATGCCCGATCTATCGGCGGGCGGAGTTCTCGGCCGGTGCGACGCTCGAAGGCCCGGTGATCATCGAGGAATATGGCTCCACCATCGTGGTGCCGGATGCGTGGCGGGTCGAGGTCGATTCGTATGGCAATCTCAAGCTGGAGCGGCAGCCATGACGCAGCGCGGCGCCACGGCGCGGGCAAAGCCCGCAGCGACGCTCGGGCCGGTCGAGCTGGAAGTGATTCTGGGCACGGTGCGCTCGGCGGAACTGGAAATCGAGGCCGCGGTCGAGCGCACCTCGCGTTCGCCGATGATCCGCGACCAGCACGATTACCGGGTGGCCTTGTTCGACGCGCGCGGCCGCAAGCTCACCGGGCGCTCCTATTCGGCGCTGGTCGAGCCGGTGTTCGAGTATTTTGGCGCGGACAAGATTTTCCCGGGCGATGTGTTTTTCTGGAACGACCCCTACAACAGCGCGGGCGGCATCGGGCATATCCCCGATCTTTGCACCACCATCCCGATTTTCTACGACGACCGCCTGATCGGCTTCAGCCAGGTCTTCGGTCATCACGACGATGTCGGCGGCTCGGTGCCGGGCAGCCTGCCGGTCAACGCCACCGACATGTGGCAGGAGGGGCTGGTCGTGCCGCCGATCAAGCTCTACGAGCGCGGCAAGCTGAACGAAGCGGCCTATGCCATCGTGGTGCGCAACTCGCGCCTGTCCGAGCATCTGCGCGGCGATATCGACGCCGAGATCGGCGCCGCGCGCTTGGGCTCGCAGCGCGTCGAGGCGATGGCGGCGCGTTATGGCATGGACGCGCTCGAGACCGCCTTCGACACCATCATCGCAAATTGCACGCGCACCTTGCGCGAGGAGCTGCTGCCCAAGATCGCCGACGGCGTCTACATCTGGGAGGACTATATCGAGTGTGACGGCGTCGATGAGCCGCGCCTGCACGCGATGCGCCTCACCATGACCAAGACGCCGGAGAAGATCATCCTCGATTTCAATGGAACGGACCCCGAGGCCAAGGGGCCGATCAATTGGGCCATCGACTATTGCGAGGGGCGCTTCGCACGCAAGTGGATGGCGCCGGTGCTGCGCTCGCTCGCGGAATCGCCGGAGCGCGCCGCCGAGATCGACATGAACGAGGGCGTGCTCGACGTGATCGACGTCGTGTTCCCGCCCAAGGGCTCGCTGGTGACGCCGACCTTCGACAAGCCGACAGGCCTGCGCTTTTTCATCCTGCTGCGCTCGCTCGGCATATTCGCCGCCTGCCTCTCCA
>JAUVWK010000137.1 GCA_030604165.1 Alphaproteobacteria bacterium
CATTATCGCGGTGGGAGGGGACGAGACGGACGAATTTCTCCGCCAATCGCGCGCCTTCGCCACGGCCTGGACCACCCGGCGCTTTTCCTGTCAGCACCTGGTCCTGCCCGGCCTCAATCACTACACCATCCTCTCGCAGTTGGCCGACTATTCCTCCGCCTTGGGCCGCGCGGTGTTCGAGCAAATGGCGCTGCTGTAAAGCGGCGCTTTCACGAGCCCACCGCCCGCGCCTCGCGTCGTGCAATATAGATCCCACTCGCCACCAGAATCGCCGCGCCGACCCAGGTCCAAGAATCCGGGAAGTCGCCGAATACGACATACCCGGCCGCCGTGGCACCGATGAGTTGGCCATAATCGAATGGCCCCACCACCGAAGCGAAACCATGTTCATAGGCCTTGATAATAAAGAAATGTCCGAGGCCACCGAACAAACCAAGACAGAGAAAAACCAGTCAGTCGGTGAGAACGTGGGGTGTGGTCCAGAAGAACGGCGCGGCAATGCTCGAGAGGATTAGCGCCACCAAGATCGTGTAGACCGCGGTCGTTCGAAAATCGTCATGCCGGGCCAGCCTGCGGGTGAGCAGCTGGAACAACGCGTAACAAACGGCGGCGCCAACCACCAGCAACGAGGCCCAGCCCACCGCGCCGTCGCCCGGCCGAATAATGACCAGCACACCAACAAACCCAACCAAGACCGCGATCCACCGCCTTGGCCCGACCCGCTCGCCGAGCATGGGCACGGACAGCGCGACGACCATCAGCGGCGCTGTAAAGGCTATTGCGGCCGCCGTGGTCAGCGGCATGGAGGTCAGCGCCATGACATAGAAAACGAGGGCCGCGAGCTGTAGCGCGGAGCGCGCCAATTGCAACGCCGGTTTGGTGGTGGCAAACAGCTTCAGGCCGCGGCCTGGCAGGAACAACACCAGCATCCACGCCATGTGAACGACGGCGCGCACCCAGATGATTTGGACGATGGAGTAATCGTCGGTGAGATATTTCACCGACGTGTTCAGCGCCGGGAACATGACGATGGCGGTGACGCACATATAGACGATGCCGCGCGCCGAACTCTGCGCCGAGCGCCCGCTTACGGTCATCGCCGGTTTGTACGGGAAGCCACCGCCCTGCACCAGTCGTTAGACGGACGACCGCGTGCGGGCCGGTACCGCTTGAACGGAAATCGACCTAGGCGATACCTAGGCGTTCATGGAATCGAAGAAGTCCCTGTTGCTCTTGCTCGTCTTTAGTTTGTCGATCAAGAACTCCATGGCGTCGACGGTCCCCATCGGCGTCAAGATGCGACGCAGCACCCACATCTTGGCCAGCGTCGCCTTGTCCGCGAGGAGCTCCTCCTTGCGGGTTCCGGAGCGCGCGATATCGATACTCGGGAAGGTCCGCTTGTCGACCAGCTTGCGGTCAAGAATAATCTCGGAGTTGCCGGTCCCCTTGAACTCTTCGAAGATGACCTCGTCCATGCGCGAGCCGGTATCGATTAGGGCCGTGGCGATAATGGTCAGCGAGCCGCCCTCTTCGATGTTTCGCGCCGCGCCGAAAAAGCGCTTCGGCCGCTGCAAGGCATTGGCATCGACGCCACCGGTCAGCACCTTGCCTGAAGAGGGCACCACCGTGTTGTAGGCGCGCGCCAAACGGGTAATCGAATCCAGCAGGATAACGACATCGCGCTTATGCTCGATCAAGCGCTTGGCCTTCTCGATCACCATTTCCGCCACCTGGACGTGCCGCGACGCCGGCTCGTCGAAGGTCGAGCTGATCACCTCGCCTCTGACCGAGCGGATCATGTCGGTCACTTCCTCGGGGCGCTCATCGATCAGCAGCACGATCAGATAGGCTTCCTTATGGTTGGCCTCGATCGCGTGCGCGATGTTTTGCAGCATCACCGTTTTGCCGGTGCGCGGTGGGGCGACGATCAAGGCCCGTTGCCCCTTGCCGAGGGGAGCGACCAAATCGATGATGCGGCAGGTCGGATCCTTGACCGTCGGATCCTCGATCTCCAGCGTGAAGCGGTCCTCCGGATAGAGCGGGGTCAGGTTGTCGAAGTGAACCTTGTGCCGGATCTCTTCCGGAGAATCGAAATTGATCGTATTGAGCTTGAGCAGCGCAAAATACCGCTCGCCGTCCTTTGGCGCGCGAATTTGGCCCTCTAGCGTGTCGCCGGTGCGCAGCCCGAAGCGCCGGATCTGGCTCGGCGAGACATAGATGTCATCGGGTCCCGGCAGATAGTTGGCCTCGGGCGAGCGCAGAAAGCCGAAGCCGTCCTGCAGGGTCTCGAGCACGCCGTTGCCGTAAATGCCCTGATCGCTCGCCGCGAGCTGCTTGAGGATAGAAAACATGAGATCTTGGCGCCGCATCGTGCTGGCGTTTTCGATCTCGAGGTTCTCCGCGAACTCGAGCAACTCCGTGGCCGATTTAGTCTTAAGCTCCTGCAGGTGCATGGCGTCGGATCGATTTGTTTTGAGGGTCTATTTGTGCTGAGACTATTAGAAGCGCTCGAGAATCCTCGAACGCAGCAAATTGGAGAGTATGAAAAAGAGAGCGGGAATTGGCGGTTTCTTGGTTCGGCGACCGGTCTACGCGCCAGCCTCTTGCCGTTGGTGCAACGATTATCAGTCGCTCCACCTTAAAGTCAAATGAAGTTTCACTTAAGCGTTGTCAAGAGCTCACGTCAACTGCCTGAGATAAAACCATTTCATGACGACAATTCTAACCGCAATGGTCGTCATCGCGGTCACCAGGCAAGTCGCCACCTGGTCGTTGCACCACCTTGTTCAGGGCCCTGATGCTGCGAGAGGGCAGCGTCTAAAACGTCCCGGGCAAAGCCGATCGCCAGCCGCCGAACATAGCGAGTTGCGCCCTTCTGGCGCCTCCCGCAGAGCGTGCTCGACAAGCTCCGCCAAACAACCAATGAAGCCCTCGTGCGCTCCGACCGTCGGCACCCGCGCATAATGCGGCACACCGCTCTCCCCGGCCAAGCGGCGATACTCGATATCGAGCTCCACCAACGTCTCGGAGTGCTCCGAGACGAAGGCAATCGGCGCCACGACCAGCGCCACGCCATCGCCACCGGCCCGCCTTACTTCGGCATCCGTCGATGGCTCAAGCCATGCCAATGGGCCGACCCGGCTCTGATAACAAATCGCCCAATCCAGTCCTTCGTGATCAAGTGTTTCAACGATCCGCGCGGCCGTCTGCTCGACCTGCCATTGATAGGGGTCGCCGCGCGCCACAATCTTTTTCGGCAGCCCGTGCGCCGAGAGCAGCAGGCGCGGTTTGCCATGCTGGCTTGCCTGCGCCAAAGCCCCCGCGATCAGCTCAGCCTGCACCGCGATCAGTCGCGAGGCATTTGGATAGCAACAAAGCGCCACCGTCGGCACCGAAACACCCGCCGCGATGGCGGCGCGAAACCAATCGATTGTCGAGGATCCGCTTGTCGTGGTCGAAAACTGCGGATAAAGCGGTAACAAGACGACGCGGTCGGGACCGAACTCAATGACATCCTGAATGGTGAAATCGCTCATCGGATGCCAGTAGTGCATGGCAATAAAAACATGAACCTCGCCGAGCCCGACGAGGTGCGCCTGCAAGGCCTCGGCCTGAGCTCGTGTCTGTTCCATAATCGGAGACTTACCGCCTATTTGACGATAAATCTCGCGCGCCGCCGGCGCCCGACGCCGCGTGATCATGCGGGCAACCAGCCGACGCGGCGGTCCCGGCAAGCAGATAATCGCCGGATCGCTAAACAGATTGAGCAGGAATGGCTGGACTGATTCGAGCGAATCCGGCCCGCCCATATTAAAGAGGACGACGGCAATTTTCGCCATGGCCTGAAATCCAGCCTGCTTCTAACGGCGCCAGCGGCGGATAAACTCCGCTAGCTCGGCGACATTCTCTGGCGGCGTCTGCGGCAGAACGCCATGGCCCAAATTGAAAACATGCGGTCCGGCGGCCAACGCCTCGAGGATTCGTCCGGCCTCTTCGAGCATCGGCTTGCCACCGACGAGAAGCATGATCGGGTCGAGGTTGCCCTGTACGACATGACCTGGCTGCAATTCCCGCGCCGCCCAAGCCGGCGGGATGGCGTGATCCAAGCCGATGGCGTCAATGCCGGCCTCGCGAGCGAAAGTTACATAGCCGAGGCCGGCGCCGCGCGGGAATCCGATGACCGGGACCCCAGGATATACCGCCTTCAGGCGCTCCACGATCGCGCGGGCGGGCGCAACGCACCAGCGGGCGAAGGCCTGCTCCGGCAAGACCCCGGCCCAGCTATCGAAGAGTTGAACCGCTTCGGCGCCAGCCTTGATCTGGGCCGAGAGATATTCCACCGTCGTCTCGATGAGCAGGTCGATCAGCCGCTGAAAACTCTTCGGTTCCGCGAACGCCCATGCTTTGACGCGGCTAAAGTCTTTACTTGCTCCTCCTTCCACCATGTAAGTAGCCACCGTCCACGGCGCGCCGGCGAAGCCGATCAGTGTGGCATCGGCCGGTGCTTGCTCCATGATCTTGCTCACGGTCTCATAGACTGGCGCCAAGTGCCGGTGGAACCGATCAGGCTCCCAGATGGGGATCTCGGCAGCTGTTCCGACCGTTTGTAGAACCGGACCTTCGCCCTCCTTGAACGCAAGGTCGAGGCCTAACGCGTCTGGTATGACCAAAATGTCGGAAAACAGTATGATTCCGTCCAGGCCAAAGCGGCGAACCGGCTGAAGGCTGATCTCTGTCGCCAACACCGGATCGTAACAGAGACTGAGAAAACTTCCCGCCTCGCTCCGCAACGCCCGATACTCCGGCAGGTAACGTCCCGCCTGGCGCATGAACCAGAATGGCACGCGCTCCGTCTTCTCTCCTCGAAGCACACTGAGCAAGGGTTTCGAACCCTGCGCCGCGTCCTGCGATTGTCCGTTTGTCGGAGCGTTCACGGTGCGATAAGACGTGGTAAGAGTGGGTTTTTCCTCACAAGCAAGAAACCCTCCTACAATATTATTAGATTCTATAATAGAGGTAGTTGATGTAGATGGTCGGTGAGTCCCGAGGATTAAATTATTGTCCAGAAGCACTGCCTGATTCGACTCTTATGGCCCGAGCCACAGGCTGTCGGCGCGTAAGTGGAGGACAAGTAGCCTGGCGGCAAGCCTACCGGCCTAGCGCCTCGACTTGGATAAGTGGGAATCACGAGGATAGATTTCGAGTTTCAACAGCCGTTCCCATGATTCCCATGATTGATTATCAGTGTACGGATTAGGATAACCGGTCTGATGGATTTCGAGTGATCGGGCATGATCGACCCAACAGCGCAACGACCTAGACATATCCCCATTTTATCCCATGGTTGAACACAGCTCCGGCGCGGCGCAGAAGCGCTCCTTTCATTTTCATCTCGTATCCGACGCGACCGGCGAGACCGTGATTACGGTGGCCCGGGCGGCGAGCGCGCAGTTTGAAGGCGTGGAGGCCGTCGAGCATCTCTGGTCGCTGGTCAGAACCGAGAATCAGCTGAAACGCGTTTTGGCAAATGTCGAAGTCAATCCGGGCATCGTCATGTTCACGCTCGTAGACGATGATCTGCGTACTTTGCTGCAGGAAGGCTGTCGCACCCTCGATGTCCCCTGTATCCCGCTGCTCGACCTGGTAATCGCCACGCTGAGCGGCTTTCTCGGGGTCGAGAGCAGAAATTTGCCCGGCGGTCAGCACGTCATGGATGCCCAGTATTTCGACCGCATCGAGGCGATGAACTTCGCGCTGACCCATGACGACGGCCAATCGGCCGTAACCCTGAACGACGCCGATATTGTGCTCGTCGGCGTCTCGCGCACCTCAAAGACACCGACCTGTTTTTACTTGGCAAACCGCGGTCTGAAAACGGCCAACGTGCCACTCGTGCCCGGCTGCCCTCTGCCGGCGGAGCTCGAAACATTGGCCAAGCCGCTCGTGGTTGGGCTGACGCGCGGTGCGGATCAATTGGTGGCGATTCGGCGCAATCGACTGCGCATGATCGGCCAGGGCGAGGAAACCGAATATATCGACCCCACCGTGGTGGGCGAGGAGGTCAAGGACGCACGCCGGCTGTTCGCCAAGGCGGAGTGGCCTGTGATTGACGTCACCCGCCGCTCGATCGAAGAGACAGCGGCCGCGATCCTGCAACTCTATACGCGGCGTATCGATGGCGAGTAAGCCGAGCGCGCGAATCTCACTCTTCCGGACGCCAATGGAATGGCAGCGCCGGCGCGTCGTGGCCCGGCAGCGGTAAGATCGTTTGCTCCACGAGTTCGAGCCAGGGCATGGCAAGGTCGCCGGCCGGATCGGCGCGCATGGGTTCGGCACGCGGCGGCGGCGTGGCCGCGGCGGTGCGCCGGAAACGGGCCCGAAACGAGACCACCTCGCGTTTCTCTTGGCGCTTTTCCGGGAGCGTCGCCACGACGTAGGATTTACCCAGCGAGGCGCTATCCGGGCGCAGCGCGCGGGGGTCCACGGCGATCAGAAAGTGGTGCGCCACGGTGTCGCTCTCGTCAAGCACGATGAGCCGACAATCCTCTCCGCAAGATGCGAAAACGGCGAATCGCATGCCCTTGTCCGCGAGCAGTTGGGCGGCCATTGCGGCCGCGCTCTTGCGGCCCGAGGCGCTGGGCGCGTAGCCGAAATATTCGTAGTACTTGTCTTCCAGGGCCTCGACAAAGGATTCACCGCGTTCGAACAGGCGCTGTTGCAGATAGCCCAAGTCGCACGCGAGGTGACGAATGGCATTGTCCGTCAAGCGCTCGATCTTGACATGCATGTGGGTCAGAGCGAACGGTAGGTCTTGCGGCGCCGCCCCCTCGGCATGCTGGATCAGGAGGCAATAATCGACGGCGAGCAGTCGATTGAGCAGGGCGTGGAAGGCCGGCGAGGCGGAGGCACAATGCTCCGGCTCGATGCTCGCGCGATCGATATCGGGCGCGAGGCGGGCCAGGTTGGCCTGGTTTACTTCATTGGCGCGGCGGATACGAATATGCTTCTTTAGGGCCGCCGGCACCGTGCCGTCAGCCTGAATAATCAGCGCCGTACGCTGGAACGGGTGTTCCTTCGTCGCCGTGCTGGTGCCAGGGACCAAGCTCCCGCGTGGCAGGAAGGGGTAGAGTTTGCCGTGCCGC
>JAUVWK010000121.1 GCA_030604165.1 Alphaproteobacteria bacterium
AATTGATCTCTATTCCTTGGCGCCGCAGCTCGCTTGGGCTCGCCCGCAGCGAAGCCAGCAAGGCCCGCCCCTTGTCCAGCGCCTTTACTTTCGCCGCGAAATGCGCCGCCCGCCTCGAGCCCACGCACCCCGCCGCGATGCCTTTTTCGGTCAACCGCAAGTCCGCGTTATCCGGCCTCAGCATCAGGCGATACTCGGCGCGCGAGGTAAACATCCGGTAGGGCTCGGCCGTGCCCTGCGTCACCAGGTCGTCGATCAATACCCCGATATAGGCCTCGGCTCGATCCAGAACCAAGGGCTCGGCGCCGCTCGCGGCGCGGGCTGCGTTGAGCCCCGCCATGATTCCCTGGGCCGCCGCCTCCTCGTAACCCGTGGTGCCATTGATCTGCCCCGCCAGATAGAGACCCGGGACAAGACGCGTTTCCAGGCTCGGCCGCAGCTGCCGCGGATCGACAAAATCATACTCGATGGCGTAGCCCGGCCGGATCATATGGGCGCGCTCGAGCCCCGGGATGGTGTGCAACATTTCGCGCTGCACCGTTTCCGGCAACGAGGTCGAAATGCCGTTCGGATAAACCGTGGTGTCGTCGAGCCCCTCGGGCTCGAGAAAGATCTGATGGCTGTCGCGCGCGGCGAAGCGCACCACCTTGTCTTCGATCGAGGGGCAGTACCGCGGCCCCCGAGCCTCGATGCGACCGCTGAACATCGCCGAGCGCATCAGATTGGCCCGGATCACCGCATGGGTGGCCGCGCGCGTCTCGGTGACAAAGCAATCTACTTGCGGCCGCTCGATCGCCGCGGTCAGATAGGAAAACGGCACCGGCGGCTGGTCGCCCTTCTGCCGCGTCAGCCCCCTCCAGTCGATGGTCCGGCCGTCCAGCCTCGGCGGCGTCCCTGTCTTCAGTCGACCCAACGAAAATCCACATCGATTCAGTGTTTTAGGCAATCCGGCCGCGGCCTCGTCGCCGGCCCGCCCCGCGGCGAAGCTGCGCTCGCCTATGTGGATAACACCGCCCAGGAAGGTTCCCGTGGTCATCACGACGCGGCCAGCGCCGATAATTCGCCCCGACCCGGTGACGACGCCGCGGATCCGACCGCGCCGATCGAGCGCCAGATCCTCCACGCCACCGGCCTCGATCGCCAGGTTCGGCTGCGCAAACAACGCCTGCTGCATCGCCGCCTTGTAAAGCTTGCGATCCTGCTGCGCGCGCGGACCGCGCACCGCTGGCCCCTTGCTGCGGTTCAAGACGCGAAATTGGATACCGGCCTCATCCGCCGCGCGCGCCATCAGGCCGTCAAGCGCGTCCACCTCACGCACCAAGGTGCCCTTTGCCAAGCCCCCGATGGCGGGATTGCACGACATCTCGCCAATGCTTTCGAGCTTGTGGGTGAGCAAGAGCGTGCGCGCGTCGACCCGCGCCGCGGCCGCCGCGGCCTCGCAACCAGCGTGTCCGCCGCCGATGACTATGACGTCAAAGCTATTTCTCGCCCCGCTACTCACGGCCACGTCCTCGCATGCGGCGGCACGATACTGCGCCCCAAGATGCCTGTCAAAAGCGCTGCTCCGCGCCTCATTTCCCGATGCAAAAATCCCGAAACACCACGTCCAGGATTTCCTCAACATCGACCCGACCCGTAACGCGACCAACCGCGCGCACCGCGAGGCGCAGGTTCTCAGCCGCCAATTCATGCGCACCGCCGGCGCAAAACCGCGTCAGAGCGTCGCGGCAGTCCTCGAGCGCCGCCCGATGGCGCGCCCGTGTCAGCGCCGGAGTCGCGGCCGGCTCAATCCGCGCCTGCGCCGCGCCCGTCAATATCTCGACCAGTTCCGCCATGCCCGCGCCGGTCTTGCAGGAAAGCAACAACCCGGCCGCCGCCTCCAGATCCGGCAGGCGGCAACCGTCAATCAAGTCCGCTTTATTGACGACAACAACGCTGCCCTGATCGATCAACGCCGCCGTCGCCGGATCCAGCGCCGGCCACGACGCGCCATCGAAAACCAAGAGCTTGAGGTCCGCCGCTTCGGCGCGCGCCAGCGCGCGCCGTACGGCCTCGCTCTCGATTGCATCCAGGCTCTCCCGCAAGCCCGCCGTATCGGCCAAGATCAGTGGATAACCGCCAAGATCGAGATGGACCTCGATAACATCGCGCGTGGTCCCGGCAAGGGCCGAGACGATCGCCGCGTCGCGCCCCGCCAGTCGGTTGAGAAGACTCGACTTGCCGGCGTTGGGCGGACCCACAATGGCGACATAAAACCCGTCGCGAAGACGCTCTCCCCGATGATCGTCATCAAGATGTTGTGCAATTTCATCACACACACGCAATATATAGGGTCTTACAGCGTCGCTCAGGTTCTCCGGCAAATCCTCGTCCGAGAAATCGATCTCCACCTCGACCCGGGCCGAGGCCTCGATCAAGCCCCTCCGCCAGGTCTCGTAGAGTTCGCTCAACGCGCCGTCGGCCTGCCGCAGGGCCTGGCGCCTCTGTGCCGCGGTCTCGGCCGCGACCAAATCGGCGATGCCCTCGGCCTCGGTCAAATCGAGCCGGCCGTGCTCGAACGCCCGCCGGGAGAATTCGCCCGGTTCCGCCGGGCGCACGCCCTCCACCGCAGCCAAGGCCTCGACCATCGCGGCGGCAACGGCGCGCCCGCCATGCACCTGAAATTCGGCCATGTCCTCGCCGGTAAAGCGAGCGGGCGCCGGAAACCAGAGCACCAAGCCACGGTCGATGGCTTCGCCTCGCCTGGGCTCGCGCAGCAGCCGCAGCACCGCCTGTCGCGCCGTGCCCGGCGCCGCGCCGCTCAAGCGCTCGATGGCCGCGGCCGCGCCCGGTCCGGAGAGGCGAAACACGGCAACGGCCGCGCGTCCGGGCCCACTCGACAACGCGAATATGGTATCGCCCGCGCGCGCCATGAAATGCTCCGTGCCAACCCGTCGCCCGCCAAAACAATCCCACCAAGCGGCTCAGCCGCGCCCACCAACCGCTTCGTCCACAGACAGGGCGGTCTGTTCATGCGTCAAAATCAGCCGCGCGACACGTTGTCCTGCAACGATATGTTTCGTCAGGATCTCGTCGAGGTCTTCGCGCGAGTGGTAGCTGTACCAGACGCCTTCCGGATAGATCACCATCGTCGGTCCCAGCTCACAGCGGTCGAGACAGCCGGCGGTGTTGATGCGCACGTCCTCAAGACCCAGCTCCTTGGTCCTGGCCTTCAAGTAATTACGCAACTTCACCGCACCCTTGGCGCTGCAACAACCGCGCGGATGACCGTCGGGACGCACATTCGTGCAACAAAACACATGTTTACGATAAAAATGCCCGGGCACATCGCGCTCGGCGCTCATGCTTACCGCCCGCCTTCATCGCTGCCGCCGTCCTTCGTCCGCCCGCTCCCAGCTTGCCCTCCAAGACCCGACCAAAAGGCCTTTTGCAACTGCTCGAACCCCTGCATACCCGCGGGCACCCACATTTTCATCAGCGCCTCCGGATCCAGCCCGGCCACGGCCTCGCGCATGCGCGCTTCCAGTTCTTCGCTCATCGCGGCCTGCAACGGCGCGAGGTCTGGTAGCCCAAGCATCGCCCGGGCTTCCGCCGGCGTGCAATCTATGTCGATGGTCAGCTTCATGTCTTATCTCCGGAACCTGTGGCGTCCGCTCAATTTCCACCTATATCTAAGCGGATGCCACTTATCCTGGCGCCTCCCCTGGACGACGCGCTATGGATAAACCACCGCCGAAGGAGTGGCGGCCAAGGTTTTCCGACCCGCCATTCCGGGCGTCACAGTCGTCATCGGTAACAGCCTGCGGGTCATGTCGCCATAACACATATGGCGGCGAACGACGAACGGCAATGCGCTCGCGCGCGACAATATTGAACCCTAACCGGCCACGGCGGGTTCAGGAAACGCTCCATGAGCCACACGATGAGCCATCCGATGAGCCGCAATCAGCTCGCCCAAGAAAGCAGCCCCTACCTCCAGCAGCATCGCGACAACCCGGTGCATTGGCAGCCATGGGGCCCGGCCGCCCTCGAACAGTCCAAACGCGACAACAAGCCGATCCTGCTGTCGGTCGGCTATTCGGCCTGTCATTGGTGCCACGTCATGGCGCATGAGAGCTTCGAAGACGAGGCCACCGCGCGGCTCATGAACGAGCTCTATATCAACATCAAGGTGGACCGCGAAGAACGCCCGGACCTCGATACGATCTATCAACGGGCGCTCGCCCTGATGGGCCAGCAAGGCGGTTGGCCGCTCACCATGTTCCTGACTTCGGACGGCGAGCCGTTTTGGGGAGGCACCTATTTTCCCCGCGAGCCGCGCTGGGGTCGGCCAGGCTTCCAGCAGGTCCTGACCCTGGTCCACGAGACCTATCGAAACGACCCCGACAAAATCGAGACCAACCGAACCGCCCTGGTCAGGGCGTTGCAAAGCCTGGCGGCCAACAAACCAGGGGAAGCGATCGGCCCGGCCCAACTGGACCAGGTCGCCCAGTTGCTGCTGCGCGAAGTGGATCCTCGCCATGGCGGCATCGGCGCCGCGCCCAAATTTCCGCAATGCGGCATGTTGGACCTGCTGTGGAGGCATTATCGCCGCACCGGTTCCGAGCCCATGCGCGCCGCCGTGACGCTGACCGCCGAACGCATGTCCCAGGGCGGGATATACGATCATCTCGGCGGCGGCTACGCGCGTTATTCCACCGACGAGCAATGGCTCGCGCCGCATTTCGAGAAAATGCTCTATGACAACGCCCAGCTGCTCGATCTCTTGTGCCATGTCTGGCAAGACACCCGAAACGCGCTCTTCAAAATCCGCGCGGCGGAAACCGTGGCTTGGGTGCTACGCGAAATGGTCACGCCCGAAGGGGCTTTTGCCAGCGCTCTCGATGCCGACAGCGAAGGCGTCGAAGGCAAATACTATGTCTGGGAGGAGGCCGAAATCGACCAGCTCCTCGGCGCCGAGGCGGCCTATTTCAAGGCCGTCTACGATGTTACGCCGGACGGCAATTGGGAAGGTCAGACCATTCTGAATAGGCTGCGTAAGCCCGCCACCGCCGAGCCGGTCGACGAGGCCCGCCTAGCGCCGCTGCGCCAGCGGCTGCTCGAGGCGCGTGCTCAGCGGCCCCGGCCCAGCTGGGACGACAAAGTGCTAACCGATTGGAACGGCTTGATGATTTCTGCTTTGGCCCACGCCTCCGCAGTCTTCATCAAGCCCGACTGGCTCGCCGCCGCGGAGCGCGCGTTTTCCCATGTCGCTGCCGACATGGGCCACGGCGAGCGCCTGCGCCACGCGGCGCGCGACGGCAAAGGCGGAGACGCGGAGTTCCTCGACGACTACGCCGAAATGGCCCGCGCGGCTCTTATCCTGCACGAGATCACCGGCCACGCGGACTATCTTGCCTGCGCCCGCCGCTGGGTTGCCACCGCCGATCGGCATTATTGGGACGCCGTCAATGGCGGTTATTTCTATTCTCCCGACGATGGGGAGAAGCTAATCTCCCGCACCAAGACG
Source organism: Alphaproteobacteria bacterium (assembly GCA_030604165.1). Taxonomy (GTDB): domain Bacteria; phylum Pseudomonadota; class Alphaproteobacteria; order UBA828; family UBA828; genus JAUVWK01. Next base: position 5,510 of record JAUVWK010000121.1, read on the forward strand.
GCCCACGATGCGGCCACCCCTTCCGGCAACGGCACCTTGGTCGGGGTGCTCGCCCGGCTCTGTTACCTGACCGGCGAAGAGGCCTACCGAACCCGAGGTCAGGATATCGTCAAGGCCTTCTCAGGTGAGCTCGAGGGGCAGTTTTCCCCCATTGCCACGCTCATGAACAATAGCGAATTGCTTTACACCGCCGTCCAGGTGGTCATCATCGGCACCCGCGGCGAGGCCGCGACCGATGCTCTTTGTCGCGCCGTTTTCGATGTCAGTTTGCCCAATCGCGTTGTCGCCGTCGTCGCGCCGGGCCAGGCGCTACCGGACGATCACCCGGCCGCCGGCAAGACGCAACAGAACGGCGCGGCAGCCGCCTATGTCTGTGTGGGCTCGACCTGCTCGTTACCCGTGACCGAACCTGCCGCCTTGACGATCAACCTGCAGAGTCGCAATCCGCCGCCCGCAGAAGGCGGCGCCACGGCCGAAACCGCCAAAATATGATGCGCGGCAGCGAAGAACAGCACCGACTGGTCTGTATAGATAACTAAAACCACCTCGCCCCCCCTGACGCCTTGGCGACCGCCGCCAAATCGGGCAAGCTAAGACCCCTAAGACATCGGAGAGGAGGCGCCACCATGCCGGATGAGCCACTATCGACCGGCGCGATGCGGCTGGAGAGCCCCGTGGGACCAATCGTGATCGGCGCCGACCACGAGGCGATCATCGCGCTCAATTTCGCCGCGCCAGGCGAATCAGTACCCGACGCGGCGGCGAACGGCCCCTCCCGCGCGTTGCTCCGCGCCGCCGCCCGCCAGCTTGAAGATTATTTTGCCGGCCGCCGGACCTGCTTCGACCTGCCGCTCAAGCTTGCCGGCACGCCATTTCGCCGCGCCGTTTGGGCCGCCCTTCGAGACGTGCCCTTCGCGGCCACCCAAACCTACGGCGACATCGCGCGCCAGGTCGCTTCCGCGCCACGCGCGGTCGGCAACGCTTGCGGCGCCAATCCGATCGCCATCATCGTGCCCTGCCACCGCATTGTCGCCGCCGACGGCGGCCTAGGCGGTTTTTCCGGCGGCGCCGGATGTGCTACGAAGCGCCTTCTGCTCGACCATGAAGCGAGCCTCGCGAAGCGCCGGCACTGACAACAGTCGCGATCAGGGAGATAACCGTGCCAGGACAGGCAACCATGCCTTTGCGCGTTGGCGCCAGGCGCATTACGATCCGGTGACCCTATCGAGGCGCTCTTCGAGGCGCGTCTGGCCTAGGCGCCGGCGTTCTCAAAGGTGAAAAAGGGACAATCATGACGAAGGCGGTCCGAATCCATGAGCCGGGCGGGGCGGACGTGCTCAAATACGAGGATGTCGAGCTGGCCCCGCCGGGCCCCGGCGAGGCCCGCATCGATCAGAAGGCCGTCGGTCTCAACTTCATCGACGTTTATCACCGTTCCGGTCTCTACCCGTTGCCGAGCTTGCCGTGGATCATCGGTATGGAGGGCGCCGGCGTCGTCACGGCCTTGGGCGCCGGCGTCGAGCACCTCAATAGCGGCGACCGTGTCGCCTATGCCGCCGCCCCGCCGGGCGGCTATGCCGAAGCCCGCAACATTAACGCCGCGCATTTGGTCAAGCTGCCGGCCGACATCACCTTCGAGCAGGGCGCGGCAATGATGCTGCAGGGTATGACGGCGGAGTATCTCTTGCTGCGCACCTATCCGGTCAAACCCGGCGATACGATTTTGGTCCACGCGGCGGCCGGCGGTGTCGGTTTGATTCAATGTCAATGGGCGCAGCATTTGGGCGCCACGGTGATCGGCACGGTCGGCAGCGAAGAGAAGGCGGCGCTGGCGCGCGCCCATGGCTGCCACCACACGATCAACTACAAGACCGAGAATTTCGCCGAGCGAGTCCAGGAGATCACGGACGGTCAGGGCGTTCCGGTGGTCTACGATTCGGTCTGCAAGGACACCTTCATGGATTCTCTGGCGTGTCTGAAGCGCCGCGGCCTTTTGGTCAATTTCGGTCAGTCCTCGGGCCCGCTGGAGAACTTTAATATCGCCACCTTGACGCCAAAATCCCTCTTCGTAACGCGGCCCAGCCTCTTCTCCTACATCGCCACGCCCGACGAGTTGGAGCGATCGGCCAAGGCGTTATTCGGCGTGGTGCGCAGC
>JAUVWK010000084.1 GCA_030604165.1 Alphaproteobacteria bacterium
CGCCGCACACCATGGCGGACGTGGCGGCCGACCAGTGGTCCCACGCCTACGGCCGCGAGGAGGCCGCGTTTCCGGTGGCGGGATTGCGCGACAACAAATACTGGCCGCCGGTGAACCGCATCGACCAAGTCTATGGCGACCGCCACCTAGTGTGCGCCTGCCCGCCGCTGGATGCCTACAAGAACGCGGCGGAGTAATGCCAAGAAACGGCGTTCGAAAGCGCTCGCGTTTACAAGGACTCTCCGGGGTGACCTAATGGCGGGCGGGCGTGAGGGGCCGGTGCTGGCAGTTTAGGGAGCATAAGACGTGCCGGACATGTTGAGCCTCGTGGCGCATTTGCGCGCCAGGCCGGGCCTGGAGCAGGAACTGGCCCGGACGATGACAGCCCTGGTGGGACCCTCCCGCGCGGAGGAGGGCTGTATCGACTACCACCTTCATCAAGGCAATGACGACCCGCGTGTTTTCGTCGTCTACGAGAACTGGCGCTCGCGGGAAGACCTCGAGGAGCACTTCGAGAAGCCCTATTTAAAGGCGTTTTTCGAGAGAAAAGACGAGCTTCTGTCGGACGAGATCCGCATCGATTTCTATACGATGTTGAGCGACAAGAACGCCTGAGCGCAGTGCCGGGGCGGCGCGGCTGATCGGGTCAGCTTACGCCGGCTCGTAACGGGCCACTGAAATTTCGGAGTCCCGGCGCCTTGCCAGTGCCAGATCGAAGGCTGTTTGCATGCGCAGCCAAGCGTCGGCCGTGCCGCCAAAGGCCTTCTCCAGGCGGATCGCCATTTCCGGCGAGATGCCGGCGCGGCCATTGATCACGTTGGAAAGCGTCGGCCGTGCAACGCCCAAGACCTTCGCGCCCTCCGTCACGGTCAGGCCGAGCGGCTCTAGACAAGCGTTCTTGATCGAGCGGCCCGGATGCGGCGGGTTCTTCATGGGCATCGAGGTATCTCCTAGTGGTAGTCTACCAGATCGACGTCGCAGGCGTGGCCATCGTGAAAGCGAAACACGATTCGCCAATTGCCTGACACGGTCACGCTCCAAAATCCTTTTCGGTCGCCTTTGAGCGGATGGAGCCGATATCCAGGCAAGTTCATGTCTTTCGGTGCTTCGGCCACGTCGAGTAGGCCCAGAACCTCCTCCACTCGTTCGACCAGGGCCGGCGCAAGCCGGCTCCGCTCCCCGCTTTGGTACACGCGTTTCAAACCACGGTGGCGAAAGCTCCGGATCATGAGCAAATGTAGTGCGTTAGGTAACAGGTTTCAATCGGACTAGGTGCACTTGGCCCAGCTTGCAGTTGACATGTCGAAGTCGCCCGGCGCTTGCCCTATTGCGCGGACCGCAACCTCTCAACCTTGTACGAGTCTTGCTTATCTGTGGGCTGGCGCCGCGCTAACCGAGCCTGGCCTAGTGCAGCTTTTCGCGCACCTGTTTGATCGATTCGTCGATCAGCTCGTTGGCCCGCGTCTCGTCCAGCTTGTCGCGGATGAGCCGCGCCGCCGCCTCGATTGCCAGGCCCGCGGCCGTGTCACGCACCTCTTGCATGGCCTCGGCCTCGGCCTGTGAGATGCGTTGCATGGCCAGTTCGGTGCGCCGGTTCATGGTCTCCTCGAGCGCCATACGCGCCCCCTCGGCGTGACGTTCGGCCTCGATCTTGGCATGCGCCACCATCTGCCGCGCCTCGTCCTCGGCGGCCTGGCGCTTGCGCTCATACTCGGCCAGCACGCCTTGCGCCTCTTCGCGCAGGCGCTGCGCCTCGTCGAGCTCCGCCTTGATTTTGCTGGCGCGGTCGTCGAGCACCTGGACGATCTTCCTGAAGGCCTTGCGGCCGAACAGGCCGATAAAGAAGATGAAAGCGACCAGGATCCAGAGATTGGCGGATTCGAGGATTTCCATGGCCTAGCTTTTCCTGCTCATTGCCGCGTCGGTCGCGGCCTCGCTCGCCTGCTGGTCGGGCGCGACGCCGATCAGACGTTCGGTCGTTGTCCTCGCCACGTCGGCGGCAACGTCGCGAACGTTGGAGAGCGCCTGTTCACGCGCCTGGCGAATCCGGGTTTCGGCCTCGGCGGATTTCTGCGTTAGCTCGTCATCCAGCCGCGCCCGTCGCTCGGCGGCTTCGGCGTCGAGCTTCGCCTGCGTCTCGGCCAGCACCGTATGGGCCTTGGAGCGGGCCTCGGCGAGCGCCGCTTGGTATGAGTCCAGCGCGCTCTGGGCGTCACTCCTGAGCTTCTCGGCCTGCGCCAGGTCGTCGGCGATGCGCGTCTCGCGCTCCTCCAGCACCCGCCCAATGCGGGGCAGCGCGACGCGCCACATCAGGAGCAGCAAGACGACGAAACTGACGAAAAGCCACGCGATCTGCGGCGCGTAATCGCCGAACTCGAGTTGCGGCATGGTTTCTCCTCGGCCGGACCGCCCGCCCCACGAGGTGGGGCGGCGCGTACGGCCGGATCAGCTACCGAACAGGATGATGAAGGCCATGACCAGGGCGAACAGCGCGATCGCCTCGGTCAGGGCGAAGCCCAGCAGCACATTGGCGAACAGTTTCGGCGCTGCCGCCGGGTTACGGCCGGCGGCGGAGACATAGCTGCCGAAAATGATGCCAATTCCGACACCCGAGCCGGCCACGCCGATGGTCGCCAGACCACCGCCGATGAGCTGTCCGATAAGTTTTGCCGATTCCGGATCCATGGTTTTTTCCTTAGCTTGAGTTCAGTGACGATCAGACCGTGCCCTGCGCCGCTCAATGATGCAGGTAGATGGCGTCTCGGATGTAGAGACAAGTCAAAATGGCGAACACGTAGGCCTGCAGCATCGCGACCAGCAGTTCTAGTCCATAGAGCGCGACGATGAAGGCGAACGGGAGAAAGCCGAAAAAACCGAGCGTAAACACGAAACCGCCGAACACGTGCAGAATGGCGTGGCCGGCCATCATGTTGGCGAACAGACGGACCGACAGGCTAATAGGCCGTGCCAGGTACGAGATGATCTCGATCGGCACCAGCAGCGGCGCCATCCACATGGGCACGCCGGGGGGCAGGAAGTAGGTCAGAAATTTATGCTTGTGAATGATAATGGCGAGCAGCGTGGTGCCCGCGAAGATGAAGCCCGCGAGCGCGATGGTCACGATGATATGGCTCGTGAAGGTAAAGGCGTAGGGTATGAGCCCCAGCAAGTTGCCGAACAACAAGAACATGAAAAGGCTGAAAACGAAGGGAAAAAAGCGTTTCGCGCCGCGCCCGCCGACGATGTCGCCGAGCATCTTGGCGACCAACTCGTAACTCAACTCGACGATTGATTGGACGCGGCCCGGAACCAGCCGGCCGCGCCCCAAGCCGAGCGTCATGACCAGCGTGACCACCGCCACCGTCACAACCATCATCGTCGAGGAGTTGGTGAAGGACGCGTCGAAGCCGCCGAGATCGATCTCGACGAACCGTTCGATGGCGAATTGGTCTAACGGACCTTCATGTTTTTCTGCCGTCGCCACTGGCGTTCCATCCCCTTATGTCCCGTCGTTATTCGGCGTCTCGGCACCGTTGCGATCGTCTTGTCGTTCGGCTTCTTCGCTGAACCGCTTCGCCGTCCTGAACGCGTTTCGCATGCCCGCGCCGAAGCCGATGAACACGAACACCACCAGCAGCCACGGTTTCGTGTCGAGCCAGGAATCGAGCAGCCAACCTAGGCCGCCGCCCACCGCTAGACACGCCGCCATTTCGATTCCGAGGTGCAAAGCCTGCCCAAGGTTGCTCGCCGGCACCCGAGTCGGATCAACCTGCCCGCGCGCCTGACGAACTTTCGTTAGACGGGATTCGAGATCTTTGAGCGACGGCGGCGGTTCTTTTTCATTCATGCAAACCACCCCGAACTCGGCTCCCGCACAAGCCCGCGGCCGAAACGGCGCTCGCACAATACGGTCTGGTCCGAGGCCTGTCAAGGCATATGGGTTGACATATAACCAGTTGAAATAGAGGAAAAAAACAGCTCTTTCGAAGGTCGAATCAGGCGCTCTCCCGCCAGCGGTCGGCGTCGGCGAGATCGACCGAAACAAGCTGTGAAATGCCGCGTTCCGCCATCGTCACGCCGAACAGTCGATCGACCCGGGCCATGGTCATGCGATGATGCGTCACCACGATAAACCGAGTTTGGGTTTTGCGGGCCAGTTCGGCGACTAGACTGCAAAAACGACCGACATTGGAGTCGTCGAGCGGCGCATCGACCTCGTCCAACACGCAGATCGGCGCGGGATTGGTCAGAAACGCCGCGAACAGAAGCGCCAGCGCGGTGAGCGCCTTTTCGCCGCCCGAGAGCAGCGAAAGCGATTGCAGCCGCTTGCCGGGCGGGCTCGCCATGACCTCGAGGCCGGCTTCCAGCGGATCCTCGGAATCGACCAGCTCGAGATGAGCGTGGCCGCCGCCGAAGAGGCTCGTGAACAGCGAACGAAAGTGGCCGTCGATCTCGCCGAAGGCGGCCAATACACGCTCGCGGCCTTCGCGATTGAGGCTGCCGATGCCTTGGCGCAAACGCGCGATGGCGGCCTCGAGGTCGGTCCGTTCGTGTAGCATCACCGAAATCTGCTGCTCCAACTCCTGGGCTTCCGCCTCGGCGCGCAAATTGACCGGGCCGATATTGTCGCGCTCGCGGCTCAGCCGTTGGATCCGGGCCTCGACATCTTCGGCCGTCGGTAGCTCCGTCTCCTCCGCCATGCCGGCTTGAGACAACGCCTGATCTGCGGGGCAGGCCAAGCGATCGGCGATTTGCGCCGCGACGGTGGCGCACGCCTGCTCGGCCTGATCCCGCAACCCCTCGAACCTGACGCGGTCCTCGCGCGCCGCGGCCAGGGTGTGCTCGGCGGTTTTGAGGGCGCGGTCGCACTGCGCCAGCGCCGCCTCGCCCTCGGCCAGGGCGTCGGCGGCCACGCCGCGGGCCCGTTCAGTGGTCTCGATTTCGTCCAGTAGGGTGCGCCGCTGCGTGGCAATCTCGGCCGGGCGACCCTCGAGCGCGGCAGTCTCGGTCTCGATCTCGCGGCGCCGCGCGGTGAGCTCGGCCAGGCGCTCGGCGGTGCCGTCCGCGCGAGCGCGCCAGGATTCGTGCTGCTCCGCCAATTCGCCCAGCCGCTGCGTGCGTTGCGCGGCCTCCCGTGCCGTGCGGTCATGTGCCCGCGCGCTCTCTTCATAGGTTTGGCGCAGCTCGACCAGCCGTTCGCGCAGGCGCGCGATCTCGGCGCGGCCCTCCTCGGGCGGCGTCACCGTTTCGAGGGCGGCCTGCGCCTCGCTGAACTCGCGCCGCGATTCGGCCAGCTCGGCGTCCAGCCGAGCCGCGGTTTCGGTCATCGCGTTGAGTCGCGAGGCCTCGGCCGCGGCGTTGGCGGCCAGCGTGGCGTGGCGTTCGCGCGCCTCGTGCAGCGCTTCGGTGGCGCCCTCCATCGTCGTGCGCGCCGCGCCGGCCGCCTGAGCGGCGGTTTGCAGGGCGCGGGCGGCCTGTGTCGCGCCATCGGCCGCGCCCAGCCGGGCGGTTTCCGCCGTCGCGAGCTCTCCCTTCAGCGTGCTCAGGCGATTGCGCTGCTTGAGGCGCGTCGCGGCCGCGGTCGGCGCCTCGGAGGCGACCGTGAAGCCGTCCCAGCGCCACAAGGCGCCGTCGCGGCTCACCAGACACTGGCCCGGACGAAGCTGCGCGCGCAACGCGGCGCCCTGTTCTGGTGCCACCACGCCGACTTGGCAAAGCCGGCGCTCGAGTGCCGGCGGCGCCTGCACGAACCGGTCGAGCGGCTCGGCGCCTGCTGGCAGGGGCGGCGGCTCGGCGAGCGGCCCGAGGGCGGCCCAGTGCACCGCGGCGTCCGCGTTCTGTGGCGCCTCGAGATCGTCGCCAAGGGCGGCGCCGAGGGCTGCTTCGTAGCCCGGCTCGACCGTCACCCCGTCGGCGATCGCGGGTCCGAGGGCGGGCTCGACTTGCGCCAGCAGCTCGCGGATCGCGCTGTCTTCGGCGCTGAGCCGGGCCAACACCGCCTCGGCCGCTTGCAGACGTTCCCGGGCCTCGCTTTCCCGCTGCCGGCATTCCTCGCGCGCGCGCTCGGCGTCCTCCTCTTCCGCCTTGGCCTGGTCTAACGCGCCGCGCGCGCGCTTGGCCTCGGTGGCCGCCTCGTCGAGCGCGCGGCTGTCTTTCGTCTGCGCGGCAAGGGTCTCGCGCTGGCGCTCGGCTTCGGCCTTTTGCACCTCGAGCCGCCCGATGCGGGATTGGGTTTCCTCGCTACGCCGCGCCAACGTGGTGCGCTGTGCCTCGGTGGCGGCGACTTCCTCGGTGAGCCGTGTCAGACGCTCCTCCACCGCGCCCACCGCGGCGCTCGCCTCGGCCATGGCGGCGCCCGCCGCGCGCTCGGCGTCCTCGTCGCCGGCCGCGGCCGCGCGCAGGCTTTCCCGCTCTTCTTCGAGGCGCGCAATCGCGCTGCCGGCATCGGTCGCCAATGTCTCCTCGCGCACAACGTCGGCGGCAATCTGCTCGCGCCGCCGCAGCAGGTCTTGGCGGGTCTCCGCGACCCGCCGTTCCTCGGCCTCGAGCCCGTCGCGGGCGACCGCGAGCCGGTGCAACGCGGCCGCGGTCGCGGCCTCGGTCTGGCGCAACGCCGGCAACCGTTCGGCGGCCCCGGCCTGTTCGGTGGTGGCCGTGGCCGCCTCGCGGGTCAGCTCGGTGACACGCGCGTTCGCCGCCGCGAGCTCTCGCTCGGCGTCGGCGACGTCGGCGCCCGCGTTGGTCCAGCGCAGATGCAGCAGCAGCGCCTCGAACTGGCGCAGACTTTCCGAGACCCGGCGATAGCGATTGGCTTGACGCGATTGCCGTTTCAGGCCCTGAAGCTGGGTCTCCAGGGCGCCGACGACATCCTCCAGGCGCTCCAGGTTGGTTTCGGCGCCGCGCAGGCGAAGCTCAGCCTCGTGACGCCGCGCATGGAGGCCGGTGATACCGGAGGCCTCCTCAAGGATGCTGCGCCGTTGCAGCGGCTTGGCGTTGATGATGTCGTTGATGCGTCCCTGGGCGACCAACGCGGAGCTGTGCGCGCCGGTGGCAAAATCGGCGAACAGGAGCTGTACGTCGCGCGCCCTGACCTCCTGGCCGTTGACCCGATAGCTCGAGCCCTCGCCGCGGTCGATACGCCGCACCACGTCGATCTCGGTATGCTCGTTGAAGGCCGCTGGCGCGGTGCGCTCGTCGTTGTCGATCACCAGGCCCACCTCGGCCACATTACGGGGCGCGCGGGTGTCGGTGCCGCTGAAGATCACGTCGTCCATGGCGCCGCCCCGCACCTGCTTGGGCGAGGTTTCGCCCATGACCCAGCGCAGGGCCTCGACGATGTTGGATTTGCCGCAGCCGTTCGGCCCGACGATCCCGGTCATGCCGGGCTCGATCGCCAATTCGGTCGGGTCGATAAAGGACTTGAAGCCCGACAGTTTGAGCTTCGTGAAGTGCACGCGCCGGATCCTCGCCTAGCTGTCGGGTAGCAACCGGTCGAGAACTTTGGCAAAAGCGCCGAACTTCATGTTGCCGTCGATTTTCTTGCCGTTCACGACAAAGGTCGGGGTCGAGCTCACGTCGAAATTCTGCTGCGCCTCCAGCATCGACGTGAGAACGCGTTTTTCGAGGGCCTTGTCTTTCAGGCAGGCGTCGAAGGCTGCTGCGCTGACCCCGCCCAACTGACCGATCTGGGTCAGCGCCTTGCGATAGTCCGACGCCCTGGTCCAGTCCTCGAAGCCGTGGAATAAAGCGTCGATGAAGGCGAAATAGCGCTCGGGCCCGGCGCAGTGAGCCAGAATCGCCGCGTCCAACGCCGGTCGGTTGAGCGGAAAGTCGCGCGCTATGAAGCGCACCTTGCCGGTATCGATATAGTCGGACTTGATCTGCGGGAAGGTATCATTGTGAAAGTCGGCGCAATGCGGGCAGGTGAGCGAGAAATATTCGATCACCGTAATCGGCGCATCGGGCGCGCCGATCGCCATGTCGTCGGCCTTCTCCAGCGTCGCGGCGTCGGCCGGCTTGGTCGTCAGATGGGCCGTCAGATACGCCAGCGGCAACGCGGCGGTTGTGCCGGCGACGCTGGTCAGGCTCGCAAGAACAAATCGTCGTGTGACCATGAAGGGCACTCCGAAGGGAACGTTCGAACGCGGCGGTCGGTATTGGGGCGGTAACGACAGCTATTTGAGCGGCAAGCATAGCGGCGGGTCCGGGCCGTCTCAAGCCGCTATCCGCTATTCCCGCGCCGGCGGTCACCTTGGCACAACCGAGCTCCGGTTGCAAAACCTATTCATCTAAAGGGGGTTGCCGGTACGAGCCCGTGCGACCACGGCCCGTCCGAGACCCTCCAGCGCGGTCTTGAGGGACTGGTCGCGCGTCCCCTCGAGCGAGGCGGCCAGGGCTTTCTCCTCGGCCGCGTCGAGCGCGCGCGGCCGCCGGACTTCGGGGCGCGCGGTTTCCGGCAGTGGGCCACGAACCAAGCTGAGCCGGGTCGCCGCCCGGAAGCCGAAATAGCACGCGATGCGCTCGAGGATCTACAGCTCCATATGCTGCAGCTCGGTCGCCAACGGCGCCGCCACCCGGACCTTGAGCGTGCCGTCCGGCGTGAGCCGTTCGGGCACCGTGTGACGGGCCAATTGTTCGCCCACCACCGCGGCCCAGTTGTTGACCACGTCGGCCGCGGCGAAGCCCCGCCGCCGGTACGCCCGGGCCGTGACCTTGTTCATCGTCGCGGCGAGGGTGCGCGCCTTGCGCACTGGTTTGGTCGCCATCTGAGGTTCCGCGTTTCCCGGCTGGACAGCGCCGGCTATGATCGACGTATTACCGCTCCTTGGTACTAGCCAATTCTAGCGCCAGCGGCCGGCGGCGCCCAGCGGCTTGATCTGTCGGCCCCGGACCCAGCGATGACGAAGCGCAATCACCCGGCCCGCGGCCGCGGCAAATCGGCCGATCCGAAGGCGCTGGCCCGCAGCCTGCTCGCCTGGTACGACCGCCATCGCCGCACCTTGCCCTGGCGCGCCGGGCCCGGCCAGGCAAACGATCCCTATCGGGTCTGGCTCAGCGAAATCATGTTGCAGCAGACGACGGTTGGCGCCGTTGCCGGCTATTTCTCGCGCTTTCTCGCGCGCTGGCCGAGCATCGCAGCGCTCGCGGCCGCCGAGCTCGACGAGGTGCTGCATGCCTGGCAGGGGCTCGGCTATTACGCGCGGGCCCGCAACTTGCACAAATGCGCGCGCCTGCTTGTCGCCGAGCATGGCGGCCGCCTGCCGCAGTCCGAGCGCGGCTTGCGCGCCTTGCCCGGCATCGGGCGCTACACGGCGGCGGCGCTCGCGGCCATCGCCTTCGACCGCCCGGCCGTGGTCGTGGACGGCAATGTCGAGCGCGTGATCGCCCGCTTGCGCGGGGTCGAGACGGCCCTGCCCGCGGCCAAGGCCGAGCTCTACCGGCTCGCGGCCGCGCTCACGCCCAAGCGGCTGCCTGGAGACTACGCCCAGGCGATCATGGATCTCGGCGCCACGATTTGCACACCGAAGGGGCCCGCCGGTCCCGCCTGCCCGTGGGCCGAGGCCTGCCTCGCGCGGGCCGCGGGCCGTGCCGAAGCCTTGCCCCGCAAGGCGCCAAAACGCGACAAGCCGCTCCGGCTCGGCGTCGCCTTTTGGACCACGCGATC
>JAUVWK010000303.1 GCA_030604165.1 Alphaproteobacteria bacterium
CCGCGCGCGGGGCCTATCCGCCGAAGCAAGAAACACTGCGGTCCATAACCGCAGGTAAGGAGTGGCTTTGTTGTTCCGCACCGTCTCACGTAGCGTAATCGCTGGCTTGCCGGACTCCGCCATGATCGCCAAGATAAGGCGGTGGCTACGCCAATTCAGGCACCAATATCACCCCGAGCGCCGTTACATGCGCGGCCCTACCGGCCCGAACAAGTCGTGAGTGATAGTCGCTGGAGCGTTTTCCACTGGCCTGGAATCGCACCCGTCTGAGTCCACACTGGTGTGATGGTTCCGAAGCTCCACGCGCAATGGCAGGGTCTCGATTTTGCCGGGCTGTTCGCACGCAACGCCGCATTCATCAACACCGATTCGCAAAATAGTATTCTCGACCCCGATGGCGTGCTCAGCCAGGAGCGCATCTGGGATGGCGCGCGCAAGCAAGGCGGCTCGCTCGCTAACATTCTGCGCCTTGCCGGCGCCTGCCGCGCCCTCGCCATGCCGTTCATGTGGCTGCGCTATGACCGGTTTATCGGCGAGAAGGAGCCGACAACGGTCATGGACGAGGCGCAATATCATTATTGGAACCAGGATTATCGGGGCGATCGCGCGCGCAAGGACTGGGAGGCGGAGCTGGTCGGCGAGGTAAAAGATATCATGGAACCGGACGACATCACGCTGGTCTACCCGGGCTGGAGCATCTTCGTGGCGACGCCGCTGCGGCGCTGGCTGGCGCAATGGGGCACGCGAACGCTGATCGTCTCGGGCTACCACACGGATTGGTGCGTGGAGATGGCGACCCGTAGCGCCCGCGACCTCGGCTATCAGCCGGTGGTGATCGGCGACGCCTGCGGCTCCACCCAGCCGCTGCACGATCAGACGCTGACGCAGATCAACGATTGCTATGCGCCGGTGCTCTCGACCAACGCGGCGCTCGAGGCGCTCGGGCGGGCGCGTCTCGTATCAACCGATTGATCGGGGGCAGTAGCCCTAAAGCACGCCGTAGCGGTGGAAGGCCTCCGACACCGACATCCCTTCCTCCAGCTTGACGCGCACGATGTCTTCGCCATTGACCTTTTCTTCGGCCAACGAGATGACCTCCTCCGCAATCTCGGCCGGAATAACGGTGACGCCGTCGAAATCTCCAATCACCAAGTCGCCGTGGCGAACTTGAACCCCGCCGGATAGGATTTCGCCGCCGAATTCGACGACATTCACACGGCCCAGAGCGTCGGCCGCATGGATGCCGGTCACGAAGGTCGGAAAGCGGAGATCGGTGATCCCCGAAACGTCGCGGGTGTATCCGTCGATGACGATGCCGCGCGCGCCGCGCTGCCGCGCCGCGATCGATAGCAGCTCGCCCCAGAAGCAGTGCTCGATCGTCGACACCACCATGACCTCACCGTCGACCAAGCTCTCGATCGCCGCCAACTCCATCTTGTACCGGTCTTCTTTTCGCTCCGGGATTTCCGCGCTGGGCGTCGCCAGAACGGTGCGTGCATAGCCGACCACGCGCGCCTCGGGATAGAGCGGGCGCAGCCGCGCCGCCATGACCTGATCGCGGTGCCCGAGTTGATCGAGGATATCCGATACGACGGCGCTGAAGAGGCCGTCGAGCCGATCAAGCAGCTCGCCCCGTTCCGATTTTCTTATGGCTGTTGTCATGGACTTCTCCCGATTCGATGCGCGGAGAGTGTGCCGAGCGTGCGTCCGCGCGTTGGCCATCGTTGCTCGTGCCGAGCGCCTCGTTGATGCGCCGCGCGGCGTCGGCCACGGCGGCGCCGACGACAGGAAAATCTTCCCTTGGCAATTGATCCGACGTCGCCGAAACGCTGAGCCCGCCGACCACGCCGTTGCCGCCAAGTATGACCGCACCAATGCAATGGGCCCCAAGGTGACACTCGCCTTGATCGGTGGCATAGCCGTGCTCGCGGATGCGGGAGAGCTCGGCCTCGAATTTCGCCCGGGTCACGATGGTTCGCGGGGTCAAGGGACGAAGCGGACGATCCCGCAGAATTCTACTCAACGTTTCGCTGTCGAGAGACGACGCGATCGCCTTGCCGATCGCGGTCGCGTGCAGCGCTTCCCGAGACCCGATCGCCGGCACCACCCGAAAGCGCTCCCGGCTTTCGACAGCATCGATGAACAAGATCTCGCCGGCCGATAAGACGCCAAGATTCACGGTGTAGCCAAAGGTGTGCGACAGCGACGCGAGATACGGCTGGGCAGCGCCCGGCAAGCCGCGGGTCAGAACGAGACGCGCCAGCGAAACCAGCCGGAACCCAAGGCGATAGGAACCATTCGGCGTCCGCTCCAACATGCCTTCATGTTCGAGCGTCGCGGCAAGGCGAAACAAGGTCGGTTTCGGCAAGTGCAGACGCTTGCTGAGATCGGCGAGACTGAGCTCTTCTATGTCTTGAAATGCCCCCAAGACCGAGACCGCTCGCCCGACCGATCGCACGTCGTAAGACTTTGCCTCAGCGTGGCCGCGCGCCACGCGCGGCGCTTTTATTGCACCCATCAATCCTCACATCAATATTTCATTGCATGAAACGTCGTTTTGAAAATGTTGATAGAGAGCATAATTCACCTTGTCAAGCCCAGCCCCAGGATGCGTGCTAAAACGCGCCGAGATAAACCGGCGCCGTTTCGTCAGTGCGCCCGACGAGGCTCGTAAATAACCTCCATTTAGAATAGAAAACAATAATCGCGAGGGGGCTCGCGACAATGCGGCGCTGTCACTTGACAAGGCTGACAGGGGCTCGTAGCGTTCCGAAAACAAAATACTAATATCACAATTCGAAACGGACAGGGGAAGCATCAATGGCTACCGATAGGGAATCCCTTTACAAGCAGACCTTCGAGCAAACGCGGCGCATGAAGATGGCCATCACGCGCCGGCAAATGCTGCAACTGACCGCCGCAACGGCGGCCGTGGCCGCGAGCGGCATCGGCTTGCGCGGTGCGCGCGCCGACACCCAGGGGCCCGGCTGGTACACGGACGATAAGATCAGCGGCAAGGTGACGATGTTTGTCTCCGCCGGTCAGCGCTGGGAGCTCCCCGCCCGCGGCGTGTTGCCACTGTTCAACGAACGGTTCCCGAACATCGAGGTCGACATCCAGCCTGGCCCGCACAGCGAGATGGTGACGAAGGGCATGATGCTGGCCACCTCGAAAAGCCCGTCCATGGACGTGCTCTACACCGATTACGGTCAATGGCCGGCGTTCGCGGCCGCCGATGCGATGGAACCGCTTCAGCCATTCGCCGACAAGGATCCGGGTTGGTTCGAGGACTATTCGAACGACGTGCCGACGGCCATTTCCATGGGCTACCGGGTTCCCGCAAGTCCCGACGGAACCCTTTATGGCCTGACGCCGGACGGCAACGCCAAGCTTCACTTCTATCGCCGCGACCTGATGGAGGCGGCGGGCATCGACAAGATCCCCGACACCTGGGAGGAAGCGCTCGAAGTATGCAAGGCGCTACACCGACCGGACGACGATCAATACGGCTTCATCACGACCGCGCGGCGCGGCGGCTTCGCCGGCTGGGTCTTTTGGGGCATGCTGGCGTCCTACGGCGGCGCATGGTTCGACAAGGAGGCCGAGGGCGGTTGGCATCCCACCTTCAATAACGACAAGGGGTACAAGGCGCTCGAGACCCTGACCAGGCTCATGGAATATCGCCATCCGGTGACGCTGAATGCCACGGACGACGAGTGCAACACCGCGCTGGCCAACGGCACGGCCGTCTACGCGCCGATCCAGTGGGGCACGGCGGTGCTGAACAACCCCGAGTTCAGCCAATTCCCGGACGTTATCGGGACGGATATCGTGCCAAAGGGCGACACGCCGGAAAGCGCGCATCGGCCCCTGATGGGCGGGCTCGGGCAGATGATCTCCGCCTATTCGGAAAACAAGGCGGCGGCCTGGGAGTGGATCAAGCACCTCAACTCGGGCGACTATGTCGATGCTCGGATCAGTGAGGCCTATGTCATGAGCGCCGGTCAGCCGGCACGCATCTCGCTGCTGGGCAAATACGAGGATATCCGGCCGCATTTCGTCGGTTTGAAGAAGTCGTTCCCCGTGGCGGTCTCCTTCGTTTCCACCATCCCGGAGGCGTTTACCCTCTCGGACATCTTGGGCAACGAGACCACGGCGGTGATCACGGGTGAAAAATCCATCGAGGACGCTCTCAAGGCCATGGAGAAGGGTGTCGAACAGGTGATGATGGATTCGGGTTACTACGGGTAACCGCCCGATCGCCGCGACGAAGCGATGACGCGGCCATCGTTGTCGCGACGGCCTGTCCTGCGACTTTCCGAGGGTCGGGTAGCGCTGCTACTGGTGCTCCCGACTCTCATTATTTTGATTGCGC
>JAUVWK010000409.1 GCA_030604165.1 Alphaproteobacteria bacterium
CCACCGCGCAATATGGCGGCACGGCGCACGCCGGCGACGTCGGCACCATGCCCAAGGACGAGTACGGCATCAATACCTGCATCGGGACGGGCCGCCGCATCGCCCGCGTGACCGCCCAGCTCGTCGCCGCCGAGGGCGCCCAACTGGCCGAGCGTCCGATGCTCGATGTCTGGATCTTGCAGGATCGCGAAGACGCGTTGCGTCACCTCATCGAGCCGTTCTGTCGAGCGCTGAGCGATGATTGCGATGTCGTCATCCACGGCATGCTCAGCGCTCCGATCCGCCCCTGCATCGCCTGCGACATCTGCCCGACCCATGTCGGCCCGGATGAGGAGTACCGCTGCATTATCCGCCGCCGCGACGATGGCGTGAAACGCGCTCACCACGATTTGTTGCGGCCCGATATCATCGTCCCGGCCGTGCTGTCGACGAAAAATCGCGAAGGACTGGTCTCCGGCTATCAGGAGTTCATGGAGCGCACGCGGTATCTGCGGCGTGGCGACTACGTCTTCACCGACCGGCTCGTCGTGCCCCTGGTGATGGCCGAGATCGGCGCCGCCGAACATCTCGATATTCGCATGATGACCTCCTTCGTGCGCCACCATACGGTGCTCGAGCAGCCGGTCGTCGGCTGGCTGCATGACGATCGGCTGATCAACCCGGACGATGTGCGCGCCGGCTTGGCACGCGCCGTGCGGCATGGCGCAAGCTTGACCACCGGGCGTCTCGCGAGTATCAGCCTGGGCAATATGGCGACGCATTATCAACCCGTGGGCTATGTCTTGGCGCAGGCCAAGGACCAGGAACGCGCCACCATGGAAGCGCGCGAGAACGCCATCCAGGAGCGTCAGCGCAAGCTGGCCGAGAGGGCGGCCCTGCGTCTCAGCACGATCGGCAAACGGGCGAGCGGCGGCTCCTCGTGAGCGCGTCACCGCTGTCGATCCTGATCACGGCGGCGGGGGCGCCGCAAGGCGCCACGCTGATTCGTCATCTCAAGGAAAACGGCGAGCGTGAGGTGCGCATTATCGGCCTCGACATGGATGGCGAGGCGTCCGGGCGTTTCTTGGCCGACGCCTTCTATCGGATTCCGCCGGCCGGCTCGGACGGCCATAAGGAGGCGATTCTCGAGGTGGTTCGCCGCGACGCGCCGGATGCGCTGCTCAACGTGTCCGGCATGGACGTTCCCCATATCGCGCGCTTTCGCGACGAGATCGAAGACCTCGGCACCAAGGTGATCGTCTCCGATCCCGAGGCGATCGAGATCGCCAACAACAAATATCGCCTGTACACCACGGTCGGCGAGCTCGGGCCGGACTTCGTGCCGAGCTTCCGCACGCCAGCATCGCTCGAAGAGTTCGTGGCCATGGCGGCCGAGATGGGCTACCCGGAGCGGGAGGTCTGCTTCAAGCCGCATATCGGCAAGGGCTCGCGCGGCTTTCGCATTCTCTCCGAACGTTTCGACCGTCGCGACTTGCTGCTCAATCACAAACCCACCGCCCGATACATGACCCTCGACGAGTTTGTCGTCATCTTTGGCGACGGCGCCGACTTCCCCGCGCTTCTGCTGATGGAAGTGCTCGAGGGCGAGGAATGCGACGTGATGACGATCGCCTATGACGGCGAGGCGTTGCTGACCACGACAAAATCGCGCGAATCCCATCGTTGGGGCGTGATCGACAAGGGCGAGTTGATCGACCGGCCCGCGCTCATCGAGAAGACGCAGGCGATCATCGCCCGCGTACCGCTGGCCTACAACATCAGCCTGCAGTTTATCGACGGCCGCCTCATCGAGATCAATCCGCGCACCAGCACCTTCATCTTCGACCGCGATTTCAACGAGCCGTGGCTGGCGGTCAAGCTCGGGCTCGGTCTCATATCGCCGGACGACGTGCGCGCTTACCAGGCGCGGATTCCCCTCGGTCGCCGCATGGTCCGCTACATGGACCAGGTCTTCTTCGACGCCCAAGGCGACTGGTCCCACTAGGCACGCTCTGCGGCCATCCTGATCGGCTGTAATTCGTGACTCTCCGCTCGTGACTCTCCGGGTCGCCTTCATCTTGCCGTCGTTCGCCGGCGGCGGCGCGGAGCGTGTCGTGTTGACCCTGATCGGCGCCCTCGACCGCGCCCGCTTCGCGCCCGAGCTCATCGTGCTCGACGGCGCCGGGCCGCTGGTCGCGCTGGTGCCGGGCGATGTGCCGGTCACCGATCTGGCGCGGCCGCGCCTGCGTGCGGCGCTGCCGGCGCTGATCGGTGCGCTGCGAGCGCGGCGGCCGGCGGCTGTGCTCTCCTCGCTCGGCTATATCAATGTCGCCCTGCTCGCCTGTCGTCGCTTCCTGCCGGTTGGCGTGCGGCTTGTCGTGCGCGAGGCCAACATGCCCTCGCTAAGCCTGCCGGCGAATCCGTGGCCGAGTTTGTTTCGCCTGCTCTATCGCCGCTACTACCCGCGGGCCGATGTCGTATTGTGCAGCTCGCGGGCGATGGCCGGCGAGATGACGCGGCTCATCGGCGTGCCGGACAAGCGCATCCGGCAACTGGTCAATCCGGTCGATGTCGAGGCTCTGCGGGCCACGGCGGAGCGGCCGCGGCGTGAGCCCGGCGAGGGCGCGCGCTTCGTCGCGGCCGGTCGGCTGAGCCGGCAAAAGGGCTTCGACCGGCTCCTCGGCATGTTCGCGTCGCTGCCCACCGACGCCCACCTTACGATCTTCGGCCAGGGTCCGGACGCTGCGGCGCTGGCGGCGTTGGCGGCCCGCCTTGGCCTAAACGATCGCGTCCGCTTCGCCGGCTTCGACCCGGCGCCCTGGGCGTCCTACGCCGGCGCGGATGCGCTCCTCTTGCCGTCTCGCTGGGAGGGCATGCCCAACGCCGCGCTCGAGGCACTGGCTTGCGGCGCGCCTGTCATCGCGACGCCCGAATCCGGCGGTGTGGCGGAAATAGCAGCGACCGCGCCGGAGGCCGTCGTGCTGGCCGAGGCCGGCGCGCCGTTCGTCGAGGCCATGGCCGCGGTCCGCGGCGCCGCGCCGGAAGGGCTGCGGCCGAGCTTGCTCGCGGCCGGGCACGAGCCGAACGAGGTGGCGGCGCGGCTCGGTGAGATTCTCGCGACCTGTGACTAGATTATTGCTTGCGCGCAACCAGCAGGCAGCCGGCGATCGCGAGGTCCCGGTCGACGAGCGGCGCGAAGGCCTTGGCGAGGTCGGGACGAATGTTCTGCACGGTTCGGATGGCGCGCTCGGTCGGGCCGGGTTCGAGCCTCTCCCACGTCGTGGGCCCGACCTCGCCGTCGACGCCGACCAGCCGCGTGATGCTCAGCTCGCCCGCGAGCGCGGAGCCGGCGAGCCAATCGCGATAGGCAGGCAGCAGCACGCGGTTGGGCCGGCCCGCGCC
>JAUVWK010000411.1 GCA_030604165.1 Alphaproteobacteria bacterium
CGGCGCGCGACCGGGTGGTCGAGACGCTGCGCGCCGCGCTAGCGCCGGACCGCACCGCGCACGCCGTGCTCGGCGCGAGCCGCGGAAAATCGACCACGATCAAGCCGGCCAGATTGCGTAGCACGATCTCGCGCGCCACCGCCCGCGCCGCCTCCAGGTTGGTCTGCAGCATCACGTTGGCGCGCCCCGCCCCGCCGACATGGGCGGCCGTGTCGACATCGATGGCGATCAACGCCCGGGTCGGCTCGATGGTCAGGCGGCCGCCCGACGGCAGCGCCACGACCGGCGTCAGCGCCCGCTCCAGCGCGCCCGCCGCATCGTGCAACTCGAAGATCGGCTGCGGCCCGGCAAAGTGCTCCAGCTTGCCCGCGAGATCGGGCGCGTGCGTCCGCGCATAGCGCCCGGCCCGGTCGTAGGCGCGCCTGTCGTCGATCATGATACGGCGCAGGCCGGGCGGCGCGAGATCGCGCAGCAGGCGGCCCAGCAGGTCGCTCTCGCGGTAGAGGCGGGCCGGCGCGGAGGCCGCCGGCCGCGCCGCTTCAACCTCGCCCCAACGGGCGCGCAACCGCGCCATCTCGACGGTGAGCGCCGCGGCCTCCGTGCCGCTGGCGGCAGTGCGCACCGTGATCTGCCCGCCGCCGCTCTCGAGACCGGCGGCGAGCTCCGCCAACCGTCGGCGCTCCGCCGCGTCGTCGATGCGGGAAGAGACCACGGCCGCGCCGCTTTGCCCCGGTTGCCACACCAGAAACCGGCCGGCCAGCACCGGCCGCGCGGTGACCCGCGGCCCCTTGCCGGGGCGCGCCTCGCCGGTCGCCTGGACCAGCACCGCCTGGCCCGCCGCGAGCGCCTCGTGCCGCCCCGCGCGCCGCCCGCCGCGCTCGAGATAGGCGTCGCGCGCGAGGCCGATATCGACGAACGCCGCGCCGTCGCCAGGCAGAACGCGCGCCACGCGGCCCAGATAGATGTTACCGCAAAGCCCGGGCCGGGCCGCCGATTCGAGATAGAACGCCTGCACGCGGCCCACGGCCACGGCGGCGGCACGCAGCCCGAAGGGCGTCGCCGAAATCAGCAGCTCGTCCATCGCGGGCGCGCCCTCAAGCCGACGCCGGGTACAGGCCCCGGCCGCGCAACAGGGCGGCGGCCTCCAACAGCGGCAAGCCGACCACGTTCGACGGCGAGCCGGTGATCGCGCGGACGAAGGCGCCGGCGCGGCCCTGGATGGCATAGCCGCCCGCCTTGCCGCGCCACTCGCCGTGGCCGACATAAGCGTCGATCTCCTCGCGCGCGAGGCGCTTGAACTGCACCGCGGTGCGGACCAGGCGCGTGCTCAGCGCGCCGTCCGGCCCGATCAGGCAAAGCCCGGTATAGACCCGGTGGCGACGGCCCGAAAGCAGCGCCAGGCAACGGCGCGCCTGCGCCGCGTCCGCGGGTTTCGGCAAGACGCGCCGGCCGCAGGCGACCACGGTATCCGCGCCGAGCACCAGCGCGCCCGCGTGGCGCGCGGCGACGGCGCGGGCCTTGGCCTCCGCCAGGCGCGCCGCGTGCTTATCCGGCGTCTCGCCCGGCACCACCGCCTCGTCGATCGCGGCCGCCTCGACGATATCCGGCACGATGCCGATCTGTTGGAGCAGCTCCAGCCGGCGCGGCGACGCGGACGCCAAAACCAGCTGCATTGCGCCGCCGCTTCCCTCGCCCATCGCCATCCACCGAAATACCATGGTCTGTTCGCGGCAGAGAAAAACGTTCGGCCGCCCCGGTCAACGACTTTATACGCCAAGCGCGCCGCAGGCCCTACACCACCGGCGGCGGCAAGCGCAGAAAGCGCGCCTCCAGGCGCGCCGTGAGCTGCTCCCGAATCTCGCGATAGGCGTTCAATCGGGTCTCCCGATTGCCCTCGATGATGCTCGGATCGAGGGTGTGCCAAAACTCCACCTCGCAATGCGCCGAGCGGGTCATCTCGATGGCCTTGTGCTGCGCCTCGGGCGAGAGCGATATGACGATGTCGAACGAGCTGTCGTCGAGCTCCTCGAAGGTCTTTGGCCGGTGCTCGCCGATCTCGATGCCGAGCTCTTCGAGCACCGCGATCACGAAGGGGTCGAGCTCGCCCTTCCGCACCCCGACGGAATCCACGAACACCCGGGCTCCGAACAGGTGCTTCATCAAGGCTTCGGCCAGCGGCGAACGCACGGCGTTCCAGGTGCAGGCGAACAGGATACTGGCGGGCAGCCCGTCCATGGCGCGCTCACGCCCGCATGTGCAGCACGTAGACGAGCGTAAACAGGCGCCGCGCGGTCTCGAGATCGATCGCGATGCGCGCCGCGAGCGCGCTTTGGAGTATCTCGGCGCCCTCGTCGTGCAGGCCGCGCCGGCCCATGTCGATGGCCTCGACCCGCGAGCGCGGCGCGCTCTTGATCGCCGCCAGGTAGCTCTCGCAAATCAGCGCGTAATCCTTCATCAATCTGCGAAACGGCAACAGCGGCAGCGCGACCGCCGTCACCGGTGCCCCCGACTCCTCCGCGACGTTGAAGATCAGGCGATTTTCGACCAGGCCGAGACGCAGCCGGTAGGGCCCGCCGCTATTGCCGACCGGCGCAAAATGATTCTTCTCCAAGAGGTCGTAGATCGCGACGCGGCGCTCGTGCCCGATATCCGGATTGCGATAGGTCGCGGCACTTTCGTCGAGAACCACCTCGACCAAGTGCTGCGCGTCAGACGGGGACGAGTCCGGCATGACCCCTAACGCGGCTCACGCTCTCCCAGACGGAGCGAAACCGAGAGCGCGTGCGCCGTCAGGCCTTCGGCGTTGGCCAGCTCGACCGCCGCCGGGCCGATGGCGCGCAGGCTGGCGGCGTCGCAGGCCACGATCGAGGTGCGTTTCAGAAAGTCCAGCACCGTGAGCCCCGACGAGAAGCGCGCGCTGCGCGCGGTCGGCAAGACATGGTTGGTGCCCGCCACGTAATCGCCGATGGCCTCGGGTGTGTGGCGGCCGAGGAAGATGGCGCCGGCGTTGCGCACCGCCGCGGCAAGCGCTTCGGGCTCGGCCACGGCCAGCTCCAAATGCTCCGGCGCGATGCGGTCGATCAGCGCCGGCGCTTCGTCGAGCGTGCCGACACAGATCACGGCGCCGTGCCTACGCCAGCTTTCCGCCGCGACCGTGGCCCGCGGCAAGCTTTGCAAATGGCGGGTCATGGCGGCCTCGACCGCATCGGCGAAGCCGGTATCGTCGGTGATCAGGATGGCCTGTGCCGCTTTGTCGTGCTCGGCCTGCGAGAGCAGGTCGGCGGCGATCCAGGCGGGATCGTTGGCGCCGTCGGCGACCACCAAAATCTCCGACGGCCCGGCGATCATATCGATCCCTACCGTGCCGAAGA
>JAUVWK010000251.1 GCA_030604165.1 Alphaproteobacteria bacterium
CCAAGGAGCGGTAATAATGACCCACAGGGATGATTTGTGGGATCGCCCAGGCGGCCTGCCGACGCCCGCCGACGGGTCGCATGGACGACTGGACCGGCGGCTTGCCAAGGCAATGGGGCGGCGTCGCACACGGCTCCCGATGCGCCGCATCGCACAGGGCCGACCGGGGCCGCACGCTCCTAGCCGAAAACCCTGGCAAGCGGTCCCTACGAGTCATTATTACTGCTCCTTCGTACTAGTGGCCCTATCGTCGGCTGCCGGGCGCGCCGGTCCGGCTATGACTGCGCCATGACTGCGCCATGACCATGCCATGACTGTAGACGCCAAGATCTGCGGCCTGAGCGATCCGGCAGCCGTGCAGGCGGCGGCCGAAGGCGGCGCCCGCTTCATGGGGCTGGTCTTCTATCCGCCGTCGCCGCGCTGCGTGACACCCGAACAGGCCGGCGAGCTGGTCCGCCGCGCGCCGGACGATATTGCCAAGGTCGGCGTCTTCGTCGATCCGAGCGACGCCGACATCGCGCGCGTCCTCGACCAGGCGCCGCTGGATTTTCTCCAGCTGCACGGCGCCGAGACGCCGGAGCGCGTTGCCGGCATTCGCGCCTTCGCGGGCTGCGGCGTGATCAAGGCGGTCAGGGTGGCGCGGGCCGCAGATATCGCGGATGCCGCGGGCTATGGCGCCGTCGCCGATTGGCTGCTGTTCGATGCCAAGGCGCCGGCCTCGGACCAGGGCGCGTTGCCGGGCGGCAACGCGCGCCGCTTCGATTGGCGGCTGTTGTCGGGCCGCGGCGCCGCGGCGGGTCACGGTTGCCCCTGGATTCTCTCGGGCGGCCTCGATGCCGCTAACGTGGCGGAAGCGGTCAGAATCAGCGGCGCCCGCGCGGTAGACGTCTCGTCGGGCGTCGAGGCGGCGCCGGGGCGCAAGGACCCGGCCCGAATTCGGGCCTTCCTAAAGGTCATCTCGCGGCTATGATGCGCGACCATTGGGCGGCCGCGATGAGCGGGCGGCTGTGACGGGTGCCGAGAGCGGAGACGACCCGCGCCGCATGATCCGGGAGCAAGTATGAAGTCCTTGAACACCTTCCGCGCCGGACCGGACGACGGCGGTCATTTCGGCATTTACGGCGGGCGCTACGTGGCCGAAACGCTGATGCCGCTGATCCTCGACCTGGAGGCCGAGTATGAGGCGGCGCGGACCGATCCGGTCTTTACAGGCGATATGGACGGTTTGCTGGAGCACTATGTGGGCCGGCCGAGCCCGCTTTATTTTGCCGCGCGACTGACCGCGCATTTCGGCGGCGCCAAGATCTATTTCAAGCGCGACGAGCTCAACCACACCGGCGCGCATAAGATCAACAATTGCGTCGGCCAAATTCTGCTCGCGCGCCGTATGGGCAAGACCCGCGTGATCGCCGAGACCGGGGCGGGCCAGCACGGCGTCGCCACGGCCACGGTGTGCGCGTTGTTCGATTTGCCCTGCACTGTCTATATGGGCGCGACGGATATCAAGCGCCAGCAGCCCAACGTGTTTCGCATGAAACTCTTGGGCGCCGAGGTGGTGCCGGTCACCTCGGGCTCGCAAACGCTCAAGGACGCGATGAACGAGGCGCTCCGCGATTGGGTGACCAACGTGGAGAGCACCTATTATCTTATCGGCACGGTCGCGGGCCCCCACCCCTACCCCGCCATGGTGCGCGATTTCCAAGCCGTGATCGGGCGCGAGACCCGCGACCAGGTCAAGGCCCGCGAAGGGCGCCTGCCCGATACGTTGATCGCCTGTGTCGGGGGCGGCTCCAACGCCATCGGCCTGTTCTATCCGTTTTTGGACGAGGAGGACGTCGCCATCATCGGCGTCGAGGCCGCCGGACGCGGCGTCGATACTGGGCAACATGCGGCCTCGCTCACCGCCGGCGCGCCGGGCATTCTGCACGGCAATCGGACCTATCTGCTGCAAGACGAGCACGGCCAGATCAACGACGCCCACTCGATCTCGGCCGGTCTCGACTATCCCGGCATCGGGCCGGAACATTCGTGGCTCAAGGATATGGGCCGGGTGCAATATGTCTCGATCACCGACGACGAGGCGTTGCAAGCCTTCCAGCTTTGTTCCCGCCTCGAGGGCATCATCCCGGCGCTCGAGCCGGCCCACGCCCTGGCCCATGTCGCCAAGATTGCAGGCAGCCTGCCGAAACACCATATCGTGGTGATGAATCTGTGCGGACGTGGCGACAAGGATATTTTCACCGTGGCCGAGGCTCTGGGGGTCAAGCTGTGAGCCGCGCGCCGAAGCGAGCGGACGGCCGCATCGAACGGCGCTTCGCCGCCCTCCGGAGCGAGGCCCGTGGCGGCCTCATCACCTTTACCATGATGGGCGACCCGGACATCGAAACCTCGTTCGAGATCCTCCGGCGCCTGCCGTCGGCCGGCGCCGACCTGATCGAGATCGGCTCGCCCTTCACCGACCCCATGGCCGACGGCCCGGTGATCCAGCGCGCCGGTCAGCGCGCCTTGAAGGCGGGCATAACGCTCCACAAAACGATCGGGCTGGTGCGCCGCTTTCGAGTCGAGGATGACACCACGCCGCTCGTGCTGATGGGCTATTACAATCCGATTTATCGCTATGGCGTGGAGGCCTTTCTGCGCGACGCCGGCGACGCGGGCCTGGATGGCCTGATCGTCGTGGATCTGCCGCCCGAGGAGGACGAGGAGCTCTGCCTGCCGGCGCTCAAAGCGGGCCTGCGCTTCATTCGGCTGGCCACGCCGACCACCGACGAGCGCCGCCTGCCGCGCGTGCTGACCAACACCAACGGCTTTATCTATTATGTCTCGATCACCGGCATCACCGGGGCAAAGGGCGGCGCGACGACATCGGTCCGCGCGGCGCTGCAACGCATGAGGCCCTTGACCGAGCTGCCGTTCGCGGTCGGTTTCGGCATCAAGACCCCCGATCAGGCGGCCGAGATTGCCCGCGTCGCCGACGCGGCCGTGGTCGGCTCGGCGCTGGTTTCCGCGATCACCGATAGTCTCGACGAAAACAGCGCGGCCACGCCCGCGACGGTCGAGGCCGTGCTCGACCTGGTGCGAGAGCTCGGCGAAGGCGTGCGTGGCGCGCGCCTGGAGGCGTCATCATGAGCTGGCTCGAGCGCTTTGCCCGGCCCAAGGTACGGGCGCTGTTTCGCAAAAACGACATCCCCGAAAATCTTTGGGAGAAATGCCCCAACTGCGAGCAAATGATCTTCCATCGGGAGCTCGAGACCCATCAGCGGGTCTGCCCCCATTGCAATTTTCACCTGCGTCTGGATGCCAAGCAGCGGCTGCGCTTCTTGTTCGATAACGGCGAGTATCAGACCATCGAGTTGCCCGAGGTCGTGGCCGATCCGCTGAAGTTTCGCGATCGCAGACGCTATGCGGAGCGTGTGCGCGAGGCGCGTACAACGACGGGGCTGACCGACGCCGTGATCGTTGCCCATGGCGAATTGGGCGGGAGCCAGGTGGTCATCCCGGTCTTCGATTTCGATTTTCTCGGCGGCTCCATGGGTCTCGCGGTCGGCGAAGGCCTGCTCGCCGCGGCGCAACTTGCCGTGCTCCAGGATTCACCGCTCATCGTGGTGCCGGCTTCCGGCGGCGCGCGCATGCAAGAAGGCGTGCTATCGCTGATGCAGATGGCGCGCACGACCATCGCGGTCGATCAGCTCAGGGAGGCCAAGCTGCCCTACATCGTCGTGCTGACCCATCCGACCACGGGCGGCGTCACCGCGTCGTTCGCGATGCTCGGCGATATTGCCATTGCCGAGCCTGGCGCGGTGATCGGGTTCGCCGGCGCGCGGGTGATCGAAGAGACCATTCACGAGAAACTGCCGGAAGGATTCCAGCGTTCCGAATATCTGCTCGAGCACGGCATGGTCGACATGGTGGTGCACCGGCACAAGCTGCGCGAAACCTTGATCAAGCTGATCGGTCTGTTGCGTGACAGCGGCGCCCGCGCGGATGTCGTCGCCTTGCCAAGGACCGGTCTTGAGATACCGTCGGTCGGTTCGGATGCCAAGGTATCGAAAGGACCGTCCGAAACACCGTCCGGTCCGAGCTGAGCGCTCATACCAAGGAGCGGCAGTCGAGCGATGCGCTGCTCGAACGGCTCAAATCGCTCCACCCCAAGTCCATCGACCTTTCGCTTGGCCGGATGGAGCGACTCTTGCGGCGGCTCGGCAACCCGGAGGCCGCCGTGCCGCCGGTGGTGCACATCGCGGGCACCAACGGCAAAGGCAGCGTGCTCGCCTTTATCGAGGCCATGCTCCGGGCCGCCGGTCACCGCGTCAACGCCTATATCTCGCCCCATCTGGTCCGCTTCAACGAGCGTATCCGACTTGGCGGCGAGCCCATCGAGGAAGATAGGCTCGCGGCGGCGCTGGCGGAATGCGAGCGGTGCAACGCGGGCGCGCCGATCACCTTCTTCGAGATCACCACGGCGGCCGCGTTTCTTGCCTTCCAGCGGGCGCCGGCCGAGGCGCTGCTGCTCGAGGTCGGACTGGGCGGTCGTTTGGATGCGACCAACGTCATCGCGCGCCCCGCGCTTACGGCCATCACGCCGGTCTCCATCGATCATACCCAGTATCTCGGCGAGAGCTTAAGCGCCATCGCCGGCGAGAAGGCCGGCATTCTGAAGCCGGGCGTCACCGCGGTGATCGGGCGGCAACCGCCGGAGGCCGCGGCGGCGATCGCGGCCCGTGCCGAGGCCGTCAGCGCGCCGCTGCTGCGCCATGGCTTCGAGTGGCAGGCCGGACTCGAGGGCGATCGGCTCGCTTTTTCGGACCCGGGCGCGACCCTCGCGTTGCCGCTACCCGGCTTGGTCGGCCCGCACCAGATCGACAATGCGGCGATGGCCGCGGCTTGCGCCCGGGCGCTGCCGG
>JAUVWK010000347.1 GCA_030604165.1 Alphaproteobacteria bacterium
CCAGACGCTACGCGCGGCCTATTTCGCCGCCGACAAGGCGTCGTTGCTCGAGCGCCATCGCGAGCAACTGAAGCCGGAACTGATCTGGAACATCGAAAAAGGCCTGGCCTTGAGCGCCGACGAGATCGGCCGCGCCGAGGTGGCGCGCGGCGCGCTTTATCAACGGATCTGCCGCTTTTTCGAGCGCTACGATCTGCTGCTTTGCCCGGCCGCCATCGTGCCGCCGTTCGATGTCGATGTCCGCTATGTCGAGGAGGTGGCCGGCCACCGCTTCGACAACTATGTGCACTGGATCGCCATCACCTTCGCTCTGACGCTGACCAGCTGCCCGGTGGTGGCGACGCCGGCGGGGCTCACCGAGGCCAACTTGCCCGTCGGTTTGCAGATCGTCGCGCCGCCGCGCGGCGATGCCGCGGCCCTGGCCGCCGCCGCCATGCTCGAGGAGGCCACCGGCATCGTCGCCCGGCTGCCGCTCGACCCCTTGGATGCGGGCGGCCAGCCGCACCAGCGCCCCGGATCATGACCAACGACGGCGACGGGCGCGGCCAGGGCGGCGGGTCGAGCGCGCCGATCCGCCGTGTCACGGCCCGGGGCGGCGCCGCGCTGCCGGCGCTCGGCCTCGGCACCTGGCGCATGGGCGAGCGCCGAGGCAACCGCAAGCAAGAGGTCGCCGCGTTGCATCTCGGCCTCGATCTGGGCATGACGCTGATCGACACCGCCGAGATGTATGCCAGCGGCGGCGCGGAGAAGGTCGTCGGCGAGGCCATCCGGGGGCGCCGCGACGAGGTCTATCTGGTCTCCAAGGTGCTGCCCTCGAACGCCTCGCGCAAAGGTACGATCAAGGCCGCCGAGCGCAGCCTGAAACGGCTCGGCACCGAGCGCCTGGAGCTTTACTTGCTGCATTGGGAGGGCTCCTATCCGCTCGAGGAAACCCTGGCGGCGTTCGAACAGCTCGTGCAGGAGCAGAAGATCGTCGCTTACGGCGTCAGCAATTTCGACCGCGACGCCATGCGGGAGGCGGAGGCGCTGGCGCCGGGCGGCAAGATCGTCTGCAACCAAGTGGTCTACAATTTGAGCCAGCGCGGCATCGAGCAAGAGCTTCTGCCCTGGTGCGCCGCGCGCGAGGTCGCGGTGATGGCCTACTCGCCGCTCGATCAGGCGGCGCTCGTCGACGACGGCCCGCTTGCCGCCGTCGCCCGGCGCCTCGACACCACGCCCGCCACCGTCGCCGTCGCCTGGACCCTGCGACGCCCGGGCATCGTCTCGATCCCAAAGGCCGCCGAGCCGGAGCACCTGCGGGCCAACCGCGCCGCCCTCGATCTCGCGCTCGGCGCCGACGACCTGGCGGAGCTCGACCGCGCCTATCCGCCGCCGACCGAGCCGACGCCGCTCACCATCTACTGAGGCGTTCGGGCTGTCAGCGTTTCGATCGGTTCAGCGGTCGCCACAAGTCGCGAAACTGTGATTTGTTCCTCTCCGGCCGGCAGCATAGCCTAACAATGATGTAGTCGCGTCGGGTGAAGTGCTTGATCGTGCCCTAGCGAGTCTACGAGTTCTTGCTTAGAAGATCAGGCGCGCGCGGGGAAGCGTTGCCCGTCCGTCAGAGCTACATGGCTCGGAGGTATTTGGATTCATCAAGACGGGAGCTCGCACGATGACAATTCGGCAGAACGTAGACATCGACAAGCTGGAAGAGTTTCGTACCTTCCTCAAGGACAACCCGGACAAGGGCAAGCTGCAGCTCGAAGCCAAGGCTATCTATGAGGGTCAGGCGGGTCGCAGTACGGTTCACGTCGGTCCGTTCGGCGTCGACGGCGATCGGATAGACCGCGAAACCAGGCATTTCGCGAAGGTCGTCTAAATAAACTTTTATTTCAATTGGTTATGGCGAAGGCGGAGAATTTAGTACCTATTTAGTACGCGCAAGCTTGTCCACCTCGGCGATCAACGCGTCAAATTCATCGTCCGGGATCGCCAGCGCCGCCTCGAAGGTCGAATCGAGCGGCGAATTTTCCCATAGCTCATCCGGTATCGGCTTTTGCGCACGCTTCTGCGCGCCGCGTTCGTCGGCCATGGTCATTTCTCCGACGCTGTAAGGGGGACGCTACTGATATAAACGCACCGGCTTTTTCGCGGCAAACTGTTGGGCACCTCTTCCATAGATCCGAAATCAACTGTGTGAACTGTGTCCCTATTAATGCGAATCGTGATATTCCGATCCAAGTTATTAAGGACCCTGTCGCTACCTAGTAGTCATGCCAAACCTCCGAGAAACCGACCTCTACCAGCCCCTCAAAGCTTTCTTGGAAAGCCAGGGTTACAGCGTAAAAAGTGAGATATCGAACTGCGATATCGTAGCTGTGCGTGGTGACGACGAACTCGTCATAATCGAGTTAAAGACCACGTTCACGCTGCCATTGGTATTTCAGGGGATTCGGCGCCAATCCATGACCGACCATGTTTACCTCGCGTTTGCGGTCCACACGGGTCGCTCGGAGGTAACGATTTGGCGCCGTCACTATCGAGACATCCTTACGCTGTGCCGAATGCTTGGCCTTGGTCTTATCACGGTTCATATCAGTGTCGATGGGCGATCGCGCACTCAAGTTCACCTTGATCCCGCACCTTATCGGCCCCGCAAGAACAAGCGCCGACGCGCCACGCTGCTCAGCGAGTTTCAACGACGCGTAGGCGACCCCAATCAAGGTGGCAGCAGCAGGCGACCGATCGTGACCGCATACCGTCAGGATGCACTGAGATGTGCCTGGTTCCTCGATCGAGGTGGCCCTACCAGAGCAGTCGTTGTGAAAGCGGAAACGGGTGTCTATCGTGCTCCGCGCATACTCCAACGTGATTACTATGGCTGGTTTCAACGAGTTGAGCGTGGCACTTATGCGTTGACGCCTAATGGCAAGCGCGCCCTCGATACTTACGCTGATGTTGTTGCCACGCTCACTTAATAGACGATGGTCAGGCCAATCAGAATCTACGCATTCCACAAGAAGGTGGAAGTGTCTAATGACTGAAATTGGCTACAAGCGGTAGTTCGGACAGGTCGCAAGCTGCGACCGCTTTGACCCCCCAGAGCGGACATTCGAGACGCGACGTCTGCTTTCTGCCGATTTTCGTCCGCTCTACCTTCAGTAGGCGACATTCTGGACAAGGCTGGGAATGTCTCAAGTTGACCCGAACCGGATTTTCAGGGAGCTGGGTTACCGTTCTCCGGAGAGGTCCTTTAGAGCGCGCCGTAGCCCGTCAACGATCCGGCTGACCGCATCTTCTCCTTCGCCCTTGCGTTCCAGCTCCTGTGGGAGGCATGGCGCGGCTATGCGCACTGTTATTGCATGGCGGCTCGGCCATCTTTTGTGTCGAGGAAGCGCCTCGAACGTCCCACTAATGATCACAGGCAAAATTGGCGCTCCGGTTTCATGGGCCAAGATGCCTATCCCTCGTTTAAGCGGCTGTATCCGGCCGTCAGGAGATCGCCAACTCTCCGGATACCAAATTACAGGCCGTCCCTGGCGTAAGCATCCTATGCCGACGGCCAGCCCGATTAGTGGAACGCGGTCGTCCAGTGGAAAAACATGTCCGAGGTGGCAGAAGAATCTCGACATCTTCGTCGCGAAAAGATGTTCCCGGTTGCCCCCCCAAGTGAAGTCTTCCAGTCGCCCTCTGGGAATGGCCGCCAGGATCACTGCCACGTCGAGATCGCTTGTGTGATTTGGTGCGACGATAAAGGGGCCCGTGTCGGGCAGGTTGTCCAAGCCATGGACCTCGAGGTGGAACCAGTGCCTGAAAAGCGCGCGATTAAACCAGTAGATGGCGAAGCCCAGGGATCGGGCAGCTCTGCTTCTGGGACGCATGGTCTCGTAGAGGTGAGGGGCGGCCAACAGCTCTC
>JAUVWK010000046.1 GCA_030604165.1 Alphaproteobacteria bacterium
ATCTATCAAACGATTTACAGGCAGAAGCGGTGAACGATTTGGTGATAGCTGGAAAGATTGATCCATGCCTATCGGAGACTTATAGTTTTGATGAAATCGGCCATGCCCATCAGCTTATGTACGAAAATCGCCATCCGTATGGAAACATGAGTGCGCTCGTTAATGCGACGGAGCCGGGGCAAGGTGCGTCCTAGGTCCGGAACCGGCGCACCGCTGCTCGGCGAGCACACGGACAAGCTGCTCGCCGAGGCCGGGCTTTCCACCGCCGACATCGCCGCGTTGCACGACACCGGCGTCGTCGCTTGAGCCGCGCATGAGCTGGGAGAAGGAAACCGAGGAGCTCGTGCGCAAGCGGGTGCTCGCGCAGGCGCAGGGCGGCGAGGAGGG
Source organism: Alphaproteobacteria bacterium (assembly GCA_030604165.1). GTDB lineage: Bacteria > Pseudomonadota > Alphaproteobacteria > UBA828 > UBA828 > JAUVWK01. Next base: position 388 of record JAUVWK010000046.1, read on the forward strand.
TGTCGCCCGTCAGCACGCCAAGGGGTTTCTCACGGTCCGCGAACGGATCGACGCCATGCTCGACCCCGGCTCCTTTGAGGAGCTCGGCGGCGCCTCGGGTGATGCGACCCGCGATGACGAGGGGCGCTTGACCGAATTCACGCCGGCCAACTATGTGCTCGGCTTCGGCATGGCCGGCGGGCGCCGCTGCGTCATCGGCGGCGAGGATTTCACCCTCAAGGGCGGCTCACCCAACGCGGCGGGCTTACGCAAGAGCGTCTATGCGGAAGAGCTCGCCTGCAACTACCGGGTGCCTCTGGTGCGTCTGCATCAAGGCGCCGGGGGCAGCGTCGCCGGGGCCGGCGGCGGCAAACCGAAGACGGTGGGCGCGCCGGTCAACTCTGCGCCGCGCTTCAAATCCGTGGCCAAGGCGATGGCAACCGTGCCTGTCGCTTCGGCGGCGCTTGGGGCGGTCGCGGGCCTTCCAGCCGCGCGCCTCGTATCTTCGCACTTTTCGGTAATGACCAAGGAATCGCAGATCCTGGTCGCCGGCCCTGCGGTAGTCGAACGCGCACTCCGCCGAAGCATAACCAAGGAGGAACTCGGCGGCCCGGACGTGCATGCCAAGAACGGCGTCGTTGACAATCTGGTTGAGGATGAAGCGGCGGCTTTCGCCGAGATCCGCCGGTTCTTGAGCTACCTGCCGCCCAACGTTTGGGAGCTTCCGCCCTGTGAGCCAACCGACGACCCGGCCGACCGCCGGGAAGAAGAACTGATTTCCATCGTGCCGCGCAACCGGCGCAAGATCTACGACATGCGCAAAGTGATTGAGTTGGTGCTGGACGAGGGCTCATTCTTCGAGATCGGCCGGCTCTATGGCACCGGCACAATCACCGGCCTCGCCCGGCTCTCGGGCCAGCCCGTCGGCGTACTTGGCAACGACTGCCGGCAACTGGCCGGTTCGATGACCGCAACGGGCGCTCAAAAGACGCGCCGCTTCATCGAGTTCTGCGACACCTTCCACCTGCCAATAGTGAGCCTGATCGACGAGCCCGGCTTCATGATCGGAGTGGACGCGGAACGAGCCGGCACAATCCGCTTCGGCACCGCCGCCGTGCTCGCGGCAGCGACCTCCGTGGTGCCCTGGGCGTCGGTGATCGTGCGCAAGGCGCACGGCGTCGCCGAGGCCGCGCATTTCGGCCCGGATGGACTCGTCGTCGCCTGGCCCTCGGCCGAGATCGGTGCGATTCCGGTCGAGGGCGGCGTGGCGGCGGCCTTCGGCCGCAAGATTGCCGGGGCCGAAGATCCCGACGCCGAGCGCCAGCGTCTCGAAGAGGCCATGCTCGAACGCCAGTCCGTGGTGCCCCGCGCCGAGAGTTTCTCGATCCACGACCTCATCGACCCGCGCGATACCCGCCCCGTCCTGTGCGACTGGATCGCCCGCGTCCAGCCGCTGCTGACGCATCTGACGGGGCCGACGAGTTTTCCGGTGCGGCCGTAGGGTGGATGGTTCGAGATCGAACGCGAACGGCATGAATGCCCATAAGGCTCGCGCGATACACTATTTTCGTCATGCTCGATTGTGTCCCGAACTATTGGATGGAAGCGTAGGCGGTGAGTCAGAATTCATTGGAGACGATGTTCCGGCCGAAATCGGTTGCGATTTTGGGGGCCTCGACGGACGAGAATAAGATCGGCGGCCGACCGCTCCGATACCTCAAACACTATGCGTTCGATGGCCCCATCTATCCGATCAATCCGAACTATCCCGAAGTTCAGGGTCTGAAGGCCTATAAGTCGATCCTCGAGGTCGGCGGCGGGGTCGATTTGGCGTTGATTGTCCTGCCGGCCGCCGCGGTCTTGCAGGCGATCCGCGAATGCGCCGAAAAGGGCGTCAAAGCGGTGGTGATATTCAGCTCAGGGTTTGCGGAAACCGGCGATGAAGGCCGCGAAGCTCAGCTTGAAATGCGGCGGATCGCGGAAGAAGCGGGCATGCGGATCGTCGGTCCCAACTGTATGGGGATCGCCGCTTTCGATCACAACATGATCATCACATTCGGCGTGTCGATGTTGAATTTACCGCCGGAGTTGGGGCCGGTCAGCATTGTCAGCCAAAGCGGGGCCTTTGGCAGCGTCGCCTACGCGGAAGCGCGCCAACGGCACCTGGGCGTCAGGCTTTGGGCAACGACGGGAAACGAAGCGGATGTAAACGTTGCCGACTGCCTGAACTACTATATTGAGGATCCCGAGACCAAGGTGATCTTGATGTATTTTGAGGCGAGCCGGGATGGCGCGAAACTGATGGCCGGCCTGGACGCAGCGAAAAAGGCGCGAAAGCCGATCGTTGCGATGAAAGTCGGCAGTTCCGATGTCGGCGCCGAGGCGGCCCTGTCGCACACGGATTCGCTCGCCGGGTCCGACAGCGTAGTCGATACCGTCCTCGAGAAATACAACGCCTACCGCGCCTACACGTTGGATGAGTTTTTTGATATCGGTTACGCCTTCACCAGCGGCCTGTTCCCGGCCGGCAACCGCCTCGGTATCGTCACGATCTCGGGCGGTGTCGGCATCCTGATGTCCGATCATGCGGTTAAACTCGGCCTCGATGTTGCCCGTCTGTCCGAGCCGGCGCAGGCAAAAGTGAAGGAAGTAATTCCGTTCGCGGGGACCCGCAATCCGGTGGACATAACCGGCCAGGCCATCAATCAGCCTGAGATTCTTGAGCATTGCCTCGATATCATGATCGAGGAGGGTGAGCATGACGTGATCATCGTCTATTTCGCCGGCATGACTTCGATGGAGTTTTTGCGCAAGGCGGGTTTAATCCGAATTCGCGAGAAGCATCCGACGGCGGCGATCATCGTCTCGGTCACCATGGGCGAAGAGGCACGGAAGGTTTTTGACGATTTGAACTATCTCGTCATTCCGGAACCGACGCGCGCGGTTAGGGCGGCAGCGGCCTTGATGCAAATGGGGCAAGGCTACGCAAAGGCGGAACCGCGGACGCCGCCATCGCTTCCGGCGCCCGTCGATGTGCCGGCCGAGATGCCGAACGAAGTCGAGGCAAAGCGTATTCTCGCCAAGGCCGGCGTTCCCGTGGTTGATGAACGTTTGGCGACGGCAGCGGACGAGGCCGGAATATCGGCAGCCGAAATTGGCTTTCCGGTCGCGATGAAACTCGTCTCCACCGACATTCTGCACAAATCGGAAATTGGCGGGGTGCTTCTCAACGTCGCCGATGAAGCCGCGGCGCGCGAAGGCTACGACACCCTGATCGAGCGCGCGAAGACGACTCAACCGGACGCCAAAGTCGATGGGGTCGTCGTGGCGCCGATGATATCGGGCGGCGTCGAGACCATTCTCGGCGTCAAGGGCGACCCGGCGTTTGGGCCGGTTGTCCTGTTCGGACTCGGCGGCATATTCGTTGAATTGTTGGGCGACGTGACCCAGCGTCTGGCGCCGTTCGGCGTCGAGGAGGCGCAGGAGATGATGCGTGAGGTCAAGGGTTTCCCGCTGCTCGACGGCGCGCGCGGCGCGGAGCCGGCGGATGTCGATGCACTCGCCGAGGCTCTCTCGCGGCTATCCGTATTCGCGCATGAGAATGCGGACCGGATTGAAAGCATCGACATCAATCCGTTTCTCGTCCTGCCGAAAGGTCAGGGCGCTTTTGCAGTCGATGCTTTGATCGTTCCGAGCAAGTAATCGTGATGGAAAATAGGGCGCGGTTTCAGCCGTGGGGAATTTTTCGGCGCCGACTGTTCGATTTAGTCGCTCTTGCCGTCTTGCGGGCGGTCCGGCCCTAGCCAAGCCGGATGGCTATCTGCCATCCTGACACGCAAGCGAAGCCGCAGGCGAGGAACCATAATGCCAGTGAGCGACGGCGTTCAGCGTATTCCAGGCTATTGTGCGCTCTGCACCTCGTCGTGCGGCTGCATTTCGGTGGTCAAGGAGGGCCGCCTGGTTGCGGTCGAGCCCGATCCGTCGCACCCGACCGGAAAGGCGCTCTGCGGCAAGGGCCGCGCGGCACCAGAGCTGGTGCACCACGAGGAGCGCCTGCTCTACCCGCTGCGCCTCGTGAGCCCCAAGGGCGATCCTGAGCCCCGATGGGAGCGGATCAGCTGGGACGAAGCGCTCGATAGCACGGCCGACGCGCTGAAACGGCTCGCTGCGACAGGCGGTCCGGAGAGCGTCGCCTTCGGCATCACAACCCCGTCCGGCACGGGCTTGCAGGACGCCTATCCCTGGATCGAGCGGCTGCGCCACGCCTTCGGCAGCCCCAACGCGCCGTTCGGCACCGAGATCTGCAATTTCCACCGGGACAATGTCTACGCCTACACATTCGGCGTCGACACGCCGATGCCGGACTTCGCACAGGCCGACTGCATCATCCTGTGGGGGCACAATCCGAGCACGACCTGGCTCGCCTATGCCAGCCGGGTCGCCGAGGCGAAAGCGCGCGGCGCGAAGCTGATCGTCATCGACCCGCGGCGCGCGGGCCTCGCGGTCAAGGCAGACGCGTGGCTCCGCGTGCGGCCCGGCAGCGACGGCGCGCTCGCGCTCGGCCTGGCGAACAACTTGATCGAAGAGCAGCGCTACGACGCGGCGTTCATCCGTGACTGGACCAACGGCCCATTCCTGGTGGGTGAGGACGGCACAATGCTGCGCGCGCGCGACATCGTGGCGGACGCGGGCGAGGCGCTCCGGGTCGCCTGGGATGCCGAGGCCGCGAAGCCGGTGTTCTACGACCCCGCGTCTGGCGCCTATGACGGCGCGTCGTCGGCGTTGGCGCTGACCGGGCGCTACGAGATCGCGGGCGCGAACGGCACGACCATCACGTGTTGGCCTGCGTTCGAGCTCTACGCAGAGTGTTGCCGCGTCTTCACGCCCGAGCGCGTCGAGGAGATCACCTGGGTTCCGGCGGACCAGCTGCGAGCCGCCGCCCGCCTGATCGCCGAAGCCGGCGCAGTCGCCTGCTACAGCTGGTCCGGCGTTGGCCAGCACAGTAATGCAAGCCAGACCTCGCGCGCGATCGCGCTGCTCTACGCGCTCACCGGCAGCTTCGACGCGCCGGGTGGCAACGTCCTGTTTGATACCATCCCGGTGGCGGACATCGCGGGCGCCGAGCTGCTCGCGCCCGAGCAGATGACGAAGGCGGTCGGGGGTGCGGATCGCCCCTTGGGCCCGGAGCTCAACGGCTGGATTACCACCGACGATCTCTACCGAGCGATCCTCGAGGGCACGCCCTATCCGATCAAGGGCATGGTGAGCTTCGGCACCAACATCCTGGTCAGCCGCGCGGATACGGCGCGCGGCCTCGCGGCGCTGAAGGCGCTCGACTTCGCGGTGCATATCGACATGTTCATGACGCCGTCGGCGGCGCTCGCCGACATCGTGTTGCCGGTCAATACGCCCTGGGAGCGCGAGGGCCTCCGCACCAACTTCAAGGTCGGCGCGGATGCAACGTCTCTCGCTCAGCTCCGCCCGCCGGCCATCGAATCGCGCGGCGAATCGAAGAGCGACATCTGGATCGTGTTCGAGCTTGCCAAGCGCCTGGGCCTCGCCGAGCAGTTCTGGGACGGAGACATCGACGCGTCTTACCGCACATTGCTGGCGCCTTCGGGCCTCAGTCTCGAAGAGCTGCGGCAGAAGCCGAGCGGCGTCCACGTGCCGCTCAAGACGCGCTACCGGAAATATGCCGGCAATGGCGGCGCCGCGCCGGGCTTCGCGACCCCCTCGCGCAAGGTCGAGATCTTTTCGGAGAGGCTCCAGGCCGCAGGCCAAGCGCCGTTGCCCGACTGTGCCGAGCCCGCCGTCGGTCCCGTCAGCCGGCCCGATCTCGCCGCGGACTTCCCGCTGGTGCTCACCTCGGCGAAATCGCTGCATTACTGCCACAGCCAGCATCGCGGGCTGCCCAGCTTGCGCAAGCGCGAGCCCGACCCATTGATCGAGATGCACCCCGCTGCCGCGGCGGCACGCCGGATCGCGGATGGCGACTGGATCCGCCTCGCGACGCCCGACGGCGCGATCCGCGCCCGCGTCAAGCTGTGCGATACGCTCGACCCGCGCGTCGTGAGCACCACCTACGGCTGGTGGCAGGCCTGCACTGCATTGGGTTTGCCGGGCTACGACGCGACCGGTCCGGACGGCGCCAATATCAACGGCGCGATCGGCAACCGGGCGACCGACCCGATCTCGGGCTCGGTGCCTCACAAATCCTACCTGTGCCAGATCATGCGTCTTGCCGAGGCGCGCAAACCGGCGACCGAAGAGAGGCCGGCCGCCAAGGAAAGGTCGGCGCTGAAGGCGAAGTCGCAGGTTGCCGAAAAGCGAAAGGCGGGGGCCGCGACGAAGCCCACAGCGCCCAAAACCGCGCGAAAAGCGAAGGTGGCAGCCGGAGTGACGGTCAAGGCCGGCGGGGCCAGCAAGGCCAGGGCCGCGGCGAAGAGCGGCCGAGCAGAGAAAAACGAGAAGCCCAGCGCGAAAACCAAGCGCCCAGTAAAGTCGCCGGCAAGGTCGGGAACACCCAAGCCAAGCCCGCAGCGTTCGACAAGGGCGCAACGTTAGAGAGGAACCTCGGGGTCAAGGATAGCCGAAAGGACCGGCGGCAGCTCGAGCGACGCGATTTCGCCGGTTGGGAGCGGCACCCACGTGTGCTCGCGAGCAGGCGCTGCGATCAACGACACCTACAACACTCCCCGCCATCTCGTAAGCGCCATCGAAACGGAGCAGTGAGTATTCCGATGAAGAAGTCGAAACCTCAGTCGCGCGCCGACCGTCAGTTCAACTCGAGCACTCGGACGAACGCGGCTCTGGAATCCGTGAAGTTGCGAACCGTTACCGGTGTTCTCCAGGCAAAGAGAGTCAAGAATGCATTGGCTCACGAGCACATGTTCACGGACTTCTGTGGTCCGGACCAGGACGCCTACATGGATGTCAATTGGTCCAATAAGCTGGGTGCGGCCGTCGAAAGCGCGGCCGTTCTGCGGGCGCAAGGCGTTAATCTCGTCATCGAATGGACCAATATCGGCATCGGGCGTAACGTGCTCGCCTTGCGCTCGGTGTCCCGACAGTCCGACGTGCATTTTGTCTGTCCTACCGGGATCTATAAAAACCTGAAATCTCCCGCCCTGGCGGACTTGGCTATAAGTGAGGTGGCCGGGCATTTCGTCTCCGAACTCACGAAGGGAACGGACGGCACGGGAATCAGGGCGGGATTCGTGAAGACAGCCTGCACGGAAAGCGGACCAACAAAAGAAGAGGTCAGGTTTCTAAGAGCCGCCGCAATAGCGGCGAAAGAAACTGGAGCGGCGCTCGGTTTCCATGGGCCGCAGGCCAGCACGACGCGCGCCGTTGCAAAGATCTTGAAAAAGGAAGGGTACGCTCTGGAACGGTTTGTCTGGGCCCATGCCCAAGTATCATCGCTCGACGACAACAAGCGCCTCGCGGATCGCGGTGCCTTTCTACAATATGATGCGATTGGTGCTCATACCGACCAATTCTTCGGTGGGCCCGTCAGCGACGAGGCCATGCTCAGCCGCCTCGAGCAAATGATCGAGGCCGGCTTCGAGCACCAAATCATGCTCTCAACCGATGCCGCAGTATGCATCAATCCGCCAGCACTACAGTACGATCGCAACAACGCCTATGTGTACCGCTATTTCGAGCAAAAGCTGAAGCAGCGCATCGGTTCACGGCGGACCCGAAAAATCTTACGAGATAACGTCGTTGTTGCGTTTCGGCATCCGACGAAGTCTTAAAGCCAAGGACGCGGCGCAACTGGGAGCTTCGAAAAGAAGCGCAGACCCCACCCGTCATAGAGCCACTCGATTGGAAAACTCGCTCGAAGCCAACACCCGGCGCAATCCTCAATCAGTCAGATTTGATCTGAGCTTCTGCACGTGATGCGATCTTGCTTAGCGCAACATGTTGCGTTCCTGGCATCTTGTCGTCGGGACGCGGCCACCCGGCCACCATTCGATACCTTACTCCGCAGCGCCGGCCGTCGGCGTCGATCCTTTGACGCGCCATGTGTAGCTGTCCTTCATCGGGGGAGCGGGCGCCTTCTTGATAGGGAACGGCTTCGGATCGACGAAGCGGTCGAGCACGTTCTTTGTGATCCGCGAAACGTTGTTCTGGAAATCGTTGTGCGGCAGGCTCCCTGCCCAGGCCATCGACGATGCCGAAAACACCGCGCCACCATTCGGCGTTTCGAAGAAGCAGAGGTCGCCACGCACCCACTCGTTTTCCTGGCCACCGGAACCTGGCAAGTTGAACAATATGTCCTCGACCACGACGAGGAAGGTGTCCGTGTGGTTCTCCGAAGACGCCAGACAAAGTGCGTGGGGCGGAGTCCCGAATTCTCGTTCGACGCGGTCTAGCTCCAGCCCTGCCGCGCCACCGCCGATCAATCCGAAATCTCCTATCAGTTCGTCCTTGCCAACACCCTCAAAAATGAATGCTACGCGGGAGTTGAAACTGTCCGGGTTGCGCCGGTAGTAGCTCGATATGTCGAAACCCTCTGACGAGAACCCGACACCCGCCATAACGTTCGGACCGGTGCGTCCCTGCCGGCGCCACAGGCCACTGTATTCACACGTGAAACCCGTGTAGTACTCGCCGCTTTTCGGCGCCCACGCGCGACTTCCCCCTTCGGCACGCCGGATTTCGATCACGCCGGGTGCGGTTTGGTGGTAGGAAACGCGCCAATAAAAGCCGTTTCCGCCCATGTAAATGAGCCGCCCGCCCTGGTGGATGTAATCGAAGACTGCATCATACATTGCCTTCGAATAATACTCGTTGTGTGAGCTCGTTAGCACCACGTTGTACGGCTTGAGCACGTCGGTCCCGCGATAATGTATGTCCTCATCGGTGATGACATCGTAGTCATAGCCCATGGCTTCCAGCCACACGGTAATGTGTGTATCCGCGGCGAATTGCCAGAGTTGTGAGCCTTCTCCGCCGAGCACGGTTTGCACCTTGGGCCGCATATTGAGGATCGGCCGGAGACGAGAGGAAATGTGGATGCCGGAACCGTCGGAGTGGCGGTCATACAGCGAATGTCCATACTCTCGGTGCTCGTTGAGGAAAACATGGTGCTTGTCTAGCTCGATCGCTCTATGGGTCATGAGTTCGGCCGGCCACGGGTCAGTGCCGAAATGTTCGTTCGCATAGGCCATGTAGCTCGCCGACGGGAAGAGGAAGCAAACCTTCTTCTCCCTGCCAGGCTTTGGCCGGACTACGAACGGTATATATTCCTCGTCTTCGCCCGATGTCACTCGCGCGGCGTAGATCCCACTCTTCATCGAGTCTGGGATCGTCAACTCGAAGTCAACATCCCAGCCTGCGTCGTAGACGTCGTCCTCATGAAATCTGATCGCGCCATACTCCTCGCGCGCGTGCTTCCAACGGAGCTCCTCTCCTGTCCAGTTGTATCCCGTCACGCCGCGCGTTGGCATATGGCAGATCTTTCCGTGCAGCCTATGGCTCGACGTGTCGGTGATCGTCGTTTCGGTGATGTCCAACGAGAAGTCCCAAGCACCGATGATGCGATTCTCGAGCGTTGTCGGTGCCTTACGATTTAAGATCATTTCCATTTCGGCTCGGCTCAGAACGCCCTCAACGATGGCGGGACTGTCAAGTTTGCCGTTGTAGTATGCATCGCCTATCACAACGTCGCCCTTGGGGGCCTTGCAGCGGGCCGCCATCATCAGCGGGACCGCGTTCGCCGCCGGCGCAACCGAGACCTTCTTGGTCACAGTGCTTGCATCGTCGATAGGCGGGTACTCGACCATCGGCTCTTGATAGACGGTGACCTCCTTGTTGTCGGCGTTGTAGCTCGCGGCCGCAAAGTACCACTCGTACTCGACCATCGGCTTGCCAATCGAGACCGTATCAACTTTCCCCTTGCCGTCCCCAACCAGGAACGCGATGCCGCCGGACTCATCAATCTCGAGCGCGAAACCGCTGTTATCGGGCACAGACCATTTGGCGACGAGGCTCTGTACTCCCTTGCGGGGCGTCGTCGGCCAAACCATGACCTGAACGGTAAAGCTTTCGAGATTCTCAAGCAGCGCAGAACTTTCGACCATCGCGAAGGAGCCAGCATAAATCTCCTGCTTCCGGCCGTTGTAGGTGCCGCTGACCGGTGAATCGATCACGTCCTCGTTGAATCCGGGGCCGTCGGGATTTACGTCACCACAGATGACGCGGACGATATCCGCCTCGTATGACGGGTGCTCGCAGTTGACCATGAACGAGATTTTGTCTCCCAATACGACGCTAATTTGGTCGCTGTACCCAGTGATCTTAAGCATTGATTCGTCTCCCAGCGCTCTTCTGGTACATCAAGGAACCGGAGTAAGTTCGTTCGTCTCGCGAGCTTTGCGCCCACATTAACGTAGGTAAGATGGAGTAGACCGCGCGCGTCCGGTAACGATGCGGCAGCAAATCTCTACTCGAGTACTTCGCCTGTGTGGCGATGCCAGCGTAGCTTGAAGATCTCCCACTCGCCCTCTTCTCGACTAGAAACCCTAATGTTGTGATATTTGAGCGGCTTGCCGCGGCCCTGCAATTCGGCCACGACCCACTCCTCGTAGGGCCTATCGATAACGAGCACGAATTTCCCTTCGATCGCCTCTCCCCGAAGCCTGTTGAGCAGGCGCATTAATTCGGGCGGATGAATTCCGATCGGCTTCTTCTTGAAGACCTCTATCCATTTCCGATCCGATTTGGAAATCTGATGTCGCGTCATGTTGGTCACGACTGTGCCTCCCTTGCGACCAGCCTGCCAGTGACGCTAGCATGGCTCCGTGAATTTCAATGATCAATTTTTCGCCGCAGTAACTGCGCGCGATGCCAAGCGTGCGCGCAACCTGGCACAGTGGAGAGGCGGCGACACGCTGCGTGCCGCGACACAGCGGATCGATGGCGGGATCGATTTTTTGAGGGAAGATGAGCCACGACGCAGATTAGCTACGTGATCCGGGCTCGGGGATCCGCGGGCCCCAAGGCCGGCTCGGACCGAGTGCTGGAGGCGAAAACGACTGGGCAGGCGAGCGCTATTACGACGTCGATCGGGGGTTCGAGCCCCGATGCAACGATCGAGGCGATCTCGGGCGGTGCCGCCTCATTCAATTCGGACATGATCCCCAATGAGGACGGCACGCTCACCGAATCCGGCGTGATCAATTTCGGCAGCGGCAACGGCTTCACTTTCAGCACGCTGGGCAAAGGCATGATGGGGCCGAGCGCGGACCACAATCTCACCCATGGTGCGATTGCGGGCAGGTGGACGCGGGCACCGGCGTTTTCGACGGCGCGAGCGGCATCATCACCTCCAACTTCTCGGTGAGCGACCAAGGCGAGGTCGCGGACAATTAGTGGGGCGTGATATTTCTCCGATAGCGCGCCACCGGCGGTTCGGTTGAGTTGAGATGACGTCCGGACTTTGCGGCCTGTCTTGCTGGCGGCGATGGCCCGGCGGAGTCGTAGCGCGTGGCCGCGGCCGCGCAGCTTGAGGGAGACCAACAGCATGAGTAACGCGGAGGCAGTGGAAGTCCTGCGGGGCTGGCTCGCAGCTTGGGAGAGCGGCAGCGTGGAGCGCCTCCTGTCCCTCCAATCCGACGATGCGACGTGGATCTTGCCGGGCTCGGCAAAGTTGCCCTCGGTGGGGACCTGGAAAAGCAGCGCGGAGGCCAGGCTGTACCTGGACAAGCTCTACGGCGCGCTCGAGGTAGAGAAGCAGGAGCTGTAGGAGTTTTTCGTGCAGGGTGCACGTATTGTCGTGATCGGCAACGAGATCGGCGTCTCGAAGCCGGCGGGCAAGAATTGGAACGGCCAATACGGACTGTGGCTCCCCCGATTCCTACTCAACCCGATCGCACGCCTGGCGAATGTCTTGATCCTTTCGCCGAACACACACCTAAGTGGGCGGCTAACGACACTGCCCGACTTCCGCTGTGGGTCAAACTCGGAAGGTCCGCAGGCCAAATCGAATGTCCGATCCTGGAGGCAGAGCGGAAGTAACCGGGCGGAAAGCAGACATCGTCGCTCAAATGTCGGCAGTTGGGGTAACAGCGGACTCTCGGCAGGTCTTCTCCGACTTCCGAGTTTAGCCAAAAGGAGACATTATCCGAGTATCGGAGGGCTGTTGAAGATTGGGCGCCACGTCCCGTCACGAGCGCTGGGCGACAACGGCGAATACACGATAAAGCACGG
>JAUVWK010000484.1 GCA_030604165.1 Alphaproteobacteria bacterium
GCGTGACGGCAATCTTGGAAGTCGAAAACCTCACGAAGGTCTTTCACATCGGCAAGGACGCCGACCTGATCGCGGTCAACAACATATCGTTCTCGCTCCAGCGCGGTGAGACGCTTGGCTTGGTGGGCGAGAGCGGCTCCGGCAAAACCACCGTGGGGCGCTGCATCCTTAGGCTCATCGAGCCGACCGAGGGGCGCGTCGTGCTCGACGGCGACGAAATTACCAACTTGAAACCGGCCGCCCTGCGCGACCTGCGCGCGAAAATGCAACTCGTGTTTCAGGACCCGTTCGGCTCGCTCAATCCGCGCCTCACGGTGGTCCAGGCCGTGCGGGAGCCCCTCGCGCTGCACGGCGTGGAACGGAAAAAACGCAGAGCGCGCGTCATCGAAATTCTCGGCCTTGTCGGTTTCAGCGAGCGCTTCTTCAATTACTATCCGGCTGATCTCACGGCGAGCGAACAGCAGCGTGTCGGTATCGCGCGCGCGCTCGCCACGCATCCCGAATTCGTCGTGCTCGATGAGCCCACCTCCATGTTGGACCCATCGGCGCGGGCCGAGATCCTCGAGCTATTGCAGACGATCCAGCGCGAGACGGGCACGGCCTACATATTCATTTCGCACGACCTGACCTCGGTGGCCAAGATCTGCCACCGCGTCGCCATCATGTATCTCGGCCACATCGTCGAGCACGCGCCGACCGAGGTCATCATGGAAAATCAGCGCCATCCTTATAGCCGGGCGCTGCTCTCGGCCGTGCTGTTCGCCGACCCGGAGCGACCGCCGGATCCTTACGTCATCGAGGGCGAAATCCCGACCGCGATCAACCCGAAGCCGGAGTGCCCGCTTTACGGCCGCTGCCCCATCCGCGAGGATGCGTGCAAGGCCGAGGTGCCGCCGATGGTGGAGGTCGAGCCGAGCCATTTTTCGGCCTGTCGACGTTGGCAACATGTCGCGGCCAGCGAGAGCGCCATGGCCGCGCCAGGGTAATACCAAGGAGCAAGCCGTGCTGCGGCCTAGCCGGCAGGTGCGTTGACCGCCTTTTCCCAGAGATGATACGGTTCCCGTCGGCAAAGAAATCTAACAGTCGTTTGTTAAGTTGAGGCGTGGTGTCGTGATCGGGGAGGAACCTGTCGAGCCCACGGAAAAGAGCGACTGAACAAAGCGTTTCGAAGGCACGATATCCCTTCGCATAAACCAACATGTGCGGCTCTCGCTCTAAGAGCCCACCGACAAGACTGGGAGACAGACTATGGGAGCAAAGAGATTATTCAGGCGTGGCCTATGCTCGGTCGCCGCTGGCGCGATGATGGCCCTCGGCGCGTTTGTCGCTCCGGGCGCCGCCTCGGCCGCGGACACGATGGTCATCGCCATCGGCGCCCTGCCGCAGGGCATCGATGTGGACAAGCATGTCAGTCCGCAAACCTGGAGCATGGGCGCCCAGGTGCTGGAGGATGGCATGAGCTGGGAGTGGATCGATTTTCCCTTTTCGACCGGAGACGATTGGGATCCGTCGACCATTCCCGGATTTAAGTATCCCGATTATATCGGGCAAAAGGCGCTGGTCCCTGGAATCATCGAAAAATGCGAGCTTGAGGCCGACGGCAAGCGCGCCGTCTACCACATTCGCGAAGGCGTGATTTCGCCCTGGGGCAACGAGTTCACCGCCGACGACGTCCTCTGGCGCATCGAACGTGGCAAGGCGACCGGGGCGATCAACAATTTCGTCGAATTCCTGATCAACATGCCGGGCCAAACGATCAACCCGCCCGAGAGCGGCGGCTACAAGAAGCTCGACAAATATACCGTCGAGATCACCTCCTCGGCGGGCATGCCGCTCGCCTGCAAGGCGCTCACCAACTATTACAATCCGTGGCTCGATTCGACCGAGATGAAGAAGCATGCCACGGACGACGACCCCTGGGCCAACAAATGGGTCTCGACCAATGGCGGCGGCTTCGGCGCCTACCGCGTGACGGAATGGTCGCCGGGCAAGCGCGTGGTGATGGAAGCGAACGAAAATTATTGGCGCGGCGCGCCCGAGATCAAGAAGATCATCTATCTCGTGGTGCCGGAATCGGCCAATCGGGTGGCGCTTCTGCAGCAGGGCAAAATTCACATGGCCGAAGGGCTGACGCCGGACGAGATCGTGGCGCTCGCCTCTTCGGATGAAGCGCGTGGCGTGGCCGTGCGCGGCAATCAATCCATGTGGGTCATGATCAACAACACCCTGCCACCTTACGACAATGTGAAAGTGCGCCAGGCGATCAACCATGTCATCAACCGTGACGCCATCATCAAGAACATCTATCACGGCATGATGAACAAATGGCAGGGCGTGATGCCGAGCACCTATCCCGGCTACGAGGATTGGCTCAAATACGATTTCGATCCGGCCAAGGCAAAGCAGCTATTGGCGGAGGCGGGATATCCGGACGGCTTCGACGCCGAGCTTTCCTTCTGCGTGTGCGACGCAGCCCAGGAATCCATCTCCATCCTGCTGCAGAGCGACTTCAAGAAGGCCGGCATCAATCTCTCGCTGAAGAAACTGCCGACCGCCGCGTGGTCCGATACCGTGCAGAGCAAGAAGGGTTCGCTGGCGCTCTGGACCGATATGCCGATCCAGCCGGACATCAACTATGCCTTGAAGCTCGTCTGGCCCACCGGCGCCCTGGTCAATTACCACAATTTCTCCGACCCCAAGGTCGATCAAACCTTGAAGGACGCCGAAGGCGTGGTGGACCCGGCGGCGCGCATCGCCGCGCATGCCGGCATCCAGGAACATATCCACGACCTGGCCCCGCTCGGCTGGATCGGCGAGCATTACTTCGCCGTCGGCCTGTCGCGGAAAGTCAGCGGGTTCCGCTGGTATACGACGCAGTACTATCACGTCAACGAGATGTCGATAGCCGACTAGTCC
>JAUVWK010000402.1 GCA_030604165.1 Alphaproteobacteria bacterium
CAACGATGTCAGCGAAACCACCGCCGGCGTTCGGAGCGCCGTGAGCGAACTCGGCAGCGGGGCGGCGGAGCCAGAGGCGGACGCCGGCGGGAGCACGGGCTCGGGAAGCGGCGGCGACCAAGGTGGCGCGGGCGGCGCGGGATCGTCCGGTGCCTCGTCGGGGGCGGGAGGAAATAGCGCCGGCGACAGCGGCGGGAGCGGCGCTCAAGGCTCGGGGTCCCTGCAGGATGGCTGCGAGCCGGTCGAGACCGGGCCGGGCGTTCAGTCCTGCGGCTCTTAAGACGCCTCGATAAAACGCCTAGACAAAGCATCTTTCGAGCGACGACCCTCCCGCTCGACCGGATTACCCCATCTCCTTCGAGCTCGCCTTCCGAAGAGGGATTCTGCCTCGAAAGACAGCCCCTACATTTCAGCTAGCCAAAAAGGCTACGAGCCAGGAAGGCTTGAGGGACGGCGAGCGAGAAAGTCCGGATCGTAAATCATGTAGACGATTCGAGGGTAGCAGGATGCTCAGTTTTATTCGCAGATTGGCCACGGACCGCGCGGGCTCCACCGCCATCGCCTACGGTTTGCTCACCGCCATGGTGGGGGTGGCCGTAATCGGTGGCGCCAGCGGGCTCGGCGATGCCTTCACCGGGCTCGCGACCGATGTTTCAACGACGCTCACCGAGGCGAGCGGCGGCACCGCGAGCGGCGATGACGAGGCGGCGGCGACGTCGGGCGACGGCGCGGCCGAGCCAACCGACGCGGCCGACGACGGCTGGTTCGACCTTGGCCTCGACGAGCTGCTCGGCGGTGGCAGCGCCGCGAGCACCTCGAGCGATGGCGATTCGGGGCTTCAGCTCGAGTGCGATCCAGAGCAGAATAGCTCGGCGGACGACGCCTGCCCGCAATAGCGCCCCGCCGGCCCAAATGCTAGCCTGTTGCGGTTACGCAACGGGGAGCCCAAATGCTGGCCTGTTGCGGTTACGCAACGGAGAGACAGAGGCATGCGGCGTCTGGCGCTGGTCCTGATCGGTTTGCTGCTCGTTCCGGCATTGGCCCCGGGATGGGCGCGGGCCGATTATTACGACGGCCTGCAAGCCTCGCTCGCGGGCGATCACGGCGCCGCCTATCGGGAGTGGCTGACAACGGCGCATGCCGGTCACGTGGAATCCCAGTACCAACTGGCCATCCTCTACGAGGAAGGGGTCGGCGTGCCGCAGAACTATGTCGAGGCCCATCGTTGGTACAATTTGGCCGCCGCGCAGGGCCACGGAACGGCGCGCGCCGGACGCGACGCCTTGGCCGCGCGCATGACGGCGGCAGACCTCTCGGCGGCGCAAAAGCTCGCCGCCGCCTGGGCCCCGGACCCGACGGCCGCGCGCCGCCAACGCAGCGCCCAACCCGAGGCCAGCCCCGCCATCGAACAGGAGTGGGCGAGCGAACGGGAGTGGGAGACGGGGCCGGCGCGCCAGCGCCACGTGTTCGGCTACATGGCGCCGGATCTACCGCGCCGAACCTACGACATGTTCCGCTGAGCGGGCCGACGGGAACGACCATGACGCAACCCGACGAAGCTGCGGCCGGCGGCGCGGAGAGCCTGGACCCGGTCACGCTCGAGATCGTCCGCGGCAAGCTGCTGGCGAGCGCCGACGAGATGGGCATCGTGCTGGCGCGCAGCTCGATGAGCCCGGTGATCTACGAGGTGCTGAATTTCGCCTGCGGCATCTGCGACCCCGACGGACAGCTCCTGGTGCAGACCAACGGCATCACGCTGTTCACCGGCACCTTCGCGCTGCAAGTCGAAGCCATGATCCGCAAATATCAGGGCGATATCCGGCCGGGCGATGTCTACATGACCAACGATCCGTTCGAGGGCGGCACCCATACCTGCGACATCGCGCTGATCAAACCCGTGTTCGTGGACGGCGCGTTGTTCGCCTTCGCCATTTCCGTGGCTCACTGGAGCGAGGTGGGCGGCTCGGTGGCGGGCAGCATTTCGCCGGACGCCACCGAGATTTTTCAGGAGGGGATCCGTTTTCCGGGCATCCGGCTGTGCCGCGACGAGCAGGTCGAGAGCGATGTGCTCGACCTGATACGGGCCAATGTGCGTTTGCCCACCATGTCGTTGGGCGACCTCAACGCCGGGCTCGCGGCGGTGCGCATCGCCGATACCCGGTTGCACGAGATCGTCGCCAAATACGGCGCGCCCAGCGTGCGCGCGACCTTCTCGCATATCCTGGAGAGCAGCGAGCGGCTGAGCCGGGCCGCGGTCGCGGCCCTGCCCGATGGCGTCTATCGGGCCGAGGACTGGATCGACGGCGACGGCAACAGCGACGAGCGCATCCCGGTGCGGGTCGAAGTTCGCATCGAAGGCGAGCAGATCACCTTCGATTTCACCGGCACCAGCGCGCAGCGCGGCGGCCCCATCAACTGCGCCTTCGGCGCCCTCCATTCCGCCGTGAAAACCGTGTTCAAGTCGCTGGTCGACCCGCAGGCGCCGGCCAACGAGGGCTGGTTCCGACCCGTGGCTGTGCTTTGCCCGGCGGGCACCGTGTTCACCGCCACCAGCCCGGCGCCGACGGGCTGGTATTACGAGGGCTCGGCGCAGGCCTCGGAGCTGGTCTGGAAGGCGTTGGCCCGGCTGGCGCCCGAGCGCTTCAGCGCGGGCAGCTATATGAGCCTCTGCGGCACCTATTTCTATGGCCGCGACCCGGAGTCGGGCGAGCCGTTCGTGCATATCGAGCCGGCGGTCGGCGGCTGGGGCGCGACCGCCTCGCGCGATGGCACCGGCGCGCTGATCGCCACCACCGACGGCGATACCTACAACTACTCCGTCGAGCTGTTCGAGGCTAAGTTTCCGCTTTATATCCGCCAATACGCGCTCAACGTGGCCGGCGGGGCCGGGGTCGGGCGCTACCGCGGCGGCTTCGGCGCGGTGCGCGAGTTCGAGATGCGCGCCGACGACGCCTTTACCTATGCCAGCATGGGTCGCTCGGTGGAGCGCCCCTGGGGCCTCGATGGCGGCGGCCCCGGCTCGACCAACTATTTGGAAATCGTCAGCGGCGGCGTGCGCCAGCGGGTGGCGCGCATCGCCCGGCGCGATTTGCAACCCGGCGATCGGGTCACCGTCGTCACCGGCGGCGGCGGCGGCTTCGGCGATCCGCTCACGCGTCCGCCCGAGGAAGTGGCGGAAGACGTGCGCAACGACTACCTGACGGCGGCGGCGGCGCGGCAGGATTATGGCGTGGTCATCGGCGAGGACGGCGCGCCGGATGAGGCGGCGACGGCGGCGCTCAGGCGCAAAAAGCGTTAGGCGCCGGCCACGCCGCGCGCCAGATTTAAGGCCGGCGGATCGTCTTCGCCGGCCTCGTCGGTCGCGGGCAAATGCGCGATCAGGAACTCCGCGGCGTGGGAGATATCCCGC
>JAUVWK010000466.1 GCA_030604165.1 Alphaproteobacteria bacterium
CGATCTCGACCTCCGATTTGCGGTCGGCGATGGCGAAGACGTCTTCGTGGGTGGCGTGAAAATCGTCGCGTAGCGCCGCCACCTCGGCCGGGCTCGCGATGCGGTTGCCGCGCAACGGCACCTCGATCTCCCAGATCTGATGGGGATAGCGCGCTTCGGCGGTAAACTCGATGACCTGCTCGGCCGAGCCCGCGCCGGGGCCTTCGATGAACGCCTGGCACTTCGCCTCGAGCTCGCCGAGCAGCGTGTTCACGCCGTCATGATCGAACGCCGCGGTGTGGGTATAGAAGGTGCCGCTGAACTCCGCGCGCAGATCCGAGATCAGCGCGCCGGCCGCGCTCAGCGCCGCTCCGACATCGGGAATCACGACCTGCGAACAGCCGAGCCGCCGCGCGATCGCGGCCGCGTTGAGCCCCGCCGCCCCACCGCCGCCGACCAGCACCGCCGTGCGCGGATCGATGCCCTGGTTGACCGTGATATCCTCGATCGCGTGCACCATGTTTTCGGTCGCGACTCTCATCATCGCCGCCGCGGCCTCGTGAAGATCGAGCCCGAGCTTGTCGCCGACACCGTCCTTGATCGCCGCCGCCGCGGCCTCCTGATCGAGCCGCATGGTGCCGCCGAGAAAATAATCCGGGTCGATCCAGCCGAGGATCACGCAGGCGTCGGTCACGGTCGGTTCCGTGCCGCCCTTGCCGTAGCAAACCGGCCCCGGCACGGCGCCCGCGCTTTGCGGGCCGACATGCAACAGTCCGCCCTCGTCGACCCAGGCGATGCTGCCGCCGCCGGCGCCGATGCTTTTCACGTCGACGGCCGGAAAACCGGTCATATGGCCGCGATATTGCTGGCCGATCCAGGTCTCCCGGGTCCAGGGAATGCGCCCGCCGCGCACCAGGCTGACATCGAAGGTGGTGCCGCCGGTGTCGGCGATGATGGCGGTGTCCATGCCGCTGTCGGTCTGGGCGTAGGCCCGGCCCGCGATCGGCGCCATGGCCGGGCCGGAATTGATCGAATGGATCGGCGCCTTGGCCATGTCCGCGGCATCCATGGCGCCGCCCTGGGTGGTCACCACCAGCACGCGGCCCTTGAAGCCGGCCTCGCGCAAGCGCGCCTCGAGGCCGCCCAAATAGGCGCCCATGAGCGGCTTGAGCGAGGCGTCGATGGTGGTCGAGGAGGCCCGGCGGTATTCGCGCAGCGAGGGGTTGAGCGCGTGCGAGAGCGTGCACGGCACGCCCGGCAAATGCTGCTCCAACAGCTCGCCGACCCTAAGCTCGTGCACCGGATTGACGATCGACCACAGCAGACACACCCCGACGGCCTCGACCGCGTTCTGCTTCAGCGCCTCGATGACCTCGAGCACGGCGCCCTCGTCCAGCGCTTCGTGCACCGAGCCGTCATATTTGATGCGTTCGGAAATTTCGTAGGTCAGCGAGCGCGGCACGTAGGGCTCCGGATAGGGCACCGTGAAATTGAACGGCTCGATGCGCCCGCCCTCGCGCAGCACCAGGATATCGGGATGGCCCTTGGTGGTCAGAAACGCGGTCTTCGCTGTGGCGCCGGTGATGATGGCGTTGATCGCCCGCGTCGTGCCGTGGATCACCATCTCGCCGCGGCCGAGCAAATCGGCCCGGTCGAGGCCCAGATCCTTGGCCGCGAGGTCGATGGTGTCGAGCACGCCGGCGACCGGATCCTCCGGCGTGGTCTCGGCCTTGTACATCCGAATCTCGCCGGCCTCGTTCTCAATCACCAGATCGGTGAAGGTTCCCCCGGTATCGACAGCAAAGCGCATGGTCTTGCCCCATCTCCCAACGTGGTCAATACGTGGTCAAACAAAATCCGCCGCATGGATCCGGTCGTTCCCGAACCTGCGCCGCGGCGGACCCGCGCCACTTTTTCGTTCGTGCCCTGATGGTCGTCCATGTTTAGCCCGAATCAAGCGCTGCGCCAAGGCTGTGATCACAGGACGCGGGCCACCGCCAAGCCGCAGGACAGCTTGCTCGCCCGTGCCCCGTGGCGCTATCGTGCAAGCGGGCTGGTGACAGAGAGGAACGGCCGATGAACGCGACGACGGCAGCAAATCGGGGCCGCAATATCGACCTCGGCGCGGCCTACGACGAGGCGAGCGAACGCTTCACCGCGGCCAACCCGAAAAGCCTGGCGCACTATGAGCGGGCCTGCCGCAGCCTGCCCGGCGGCAATACCCGCACCGGCATGTATTACGCGCCGTTTCCGCTCACCATGGCCAAGGGCGAGGGCGCCGCGCTGTGGGACCTCGACGAGCACCGCTACCGCGACTTCGCCGGCGATTTTTCGGCCGGGCTCTACGGCCATTCCAATCCGGTGATCCGCGCCGCCCTCGACAAGGCGCTCGACGGCGGCATCGCCTTCGGCTCCGCCAACGCCTATGAGGAGCGTCTGGCGGCGCTGGTCTGCGCGCGCTTCCCCTCGATCGAGCTGGTGCGCTTCTGCAACTCGGGCACCGAGGCCAACACCCTCGCCCTGGCCACGGCCTGCGCGGTGACCGGCCGCGCCACCGTCATGGTCTTCGAAGGCGCCTATCACGGCGGCACACTGTCGTTTCCGCCCGGCGGCTCGCCCCTCAACCTACCCTTCCGCTTCGTCGTCGCGCCCTACAACGACAGCGCCGGCAGCGAGGCCTTGTTCGCGGCCCATGGCGCCGACCTGGCGGCGGTGCTGGTGGAGCCGCTGCAAGGCGCCGGCGGCTGCATCCCGGGCGATGCGGATTTTCTGCAAAATCTGCGTAACGCCTGCACCAAGGTTGGCGCCCAGCTCATCTTCGACGAGGTGATGACCTCGCGGCTCGGCCCCAACGGCCTGCAAGGCGCGCTCGGCATCGCCCCCGACCTGACCGTGCTCGGCAAATATATCGGCGGCGGCATGACCGTGGGCGCGTTCGGCGGGCGGCGCCAGATCATGGCGCGTTTCGACCCGCGCGAGCCGGGCCATTTCGTGCACCACGGCACCTTCAACAACAATGTCGCGA
>JAUVWK010000391.1 GCA_030604165.1 Alphaproteobacteria bacterium
AGCGAATTGAGGCAGTAGGTCTATGAACGTCTGATGTGGGTCAGCATGCGACATACTGGACTGCCTCACGGTTGGTCCGGTGCTGGACCTAGGGCGGACCTTGCCACTCGCGACACCAGTTAACGAGTCCATGATCTAGGGTAATATCGCCCCGCCTTGGACTAGGTCGGCCGGCCGCCATCGTCGATGTGGTGGGTCGCTTCGACGCGGCAGCGATCGCACATCTTGAGGTTTTCGATGGCCGCGTCGGGCGCTCCGGCGAGTTTGCCGACGACCGTCTCGACAAACGATTTGATCCCGAACGGGTTGCCGCAGCGCACGCAGGCGAAGGGCTCATCCTGCTTGATGACCGCCGGGTCTCGGGTCGTGTCGGTGAAGTTTATCCGGGGCGTGAGCGTGACGATCTTCTCGGGGCAGGTCGCCCGGCAGAGGCCGCACTGGACGCAGGCGTCCTCGACGAAACTCAACCGCAGCGTATCCGCGCTGCCTTGCAGAGCGCCGGTCGGACAGGCGCCGACACACGAAAAGCACATCGAACAAGCCGCGGTATCGACCTCGAAAGTTCCGAAGGGCGCACCGTCCGGAAGGGTCAGGCTGTCGACAGGATGCGGAGCGTGGGCATGCAGGTGGTGCAGCGCCAGCAGCGTCGCGGTTCGTTTTCCACCCGCGGGAAGAAAGTCAGCGCGTTTCGATCCGCCCCTTGGAGCGAGCTCATAGAGGCGATCTTCGACGATCGCGGGATCTTCGTCGTCGATCAGCGCGATGCGCGCCGCACCGTAACCCAGGCCGCCCGCTATCGCGTTAGCCAGCACGATGCTTTGCGAGAGGCCCACCAGCTCGTCCGCTTCGCCACCGACGCTCAAGAGGCGCACTTGTCCCACGCCATAGGCGAGGGCAACGGCGAAGAAATCGAAGCCGAGCTGCGTGATTTCATTGACCGCGAACGGCAGCACGCGCGCCGGCAGGCCCCGGCCTTGCCGGGCGATCAAGTCGATCGTCTCGCTGCCGCGGCGCTCGTCATGAACCAGCAAGACCGGATTGTCCCCACCGCCGGCCTCGTGAAACGCACGTAGCAGAACGCGAGGCCGCTCGAGCAAGAAGTTGCCGGCCGGCATCGCATAGCTGGCCGCGCCGGTCGGGCAGACCGCCGCGCAATTACCGCAGCCGGCACAGACATGAGCGTCGATGGCGACGTGATCGCCGGCCGGCTCGATCGCATCGGTGGGGCAAAGGTCGAGGCAACGCGTGCACCCGGTCAGGCGGGCGCGCGAATGGGCGCAAAGAGCGGCATCGAAATCAATGTATTGCGGCTTTTCGAAGTCGCCAACCATGGCGGCGAGATCGAAGATGGCCCTTTGCACGAGGGCCGGGTTCTTGGGGTCGGGGTTGAAATAGCCGTCGCGCTTCTCCGGCGCCGGAAAGAGGGCGGCGCCGCCGGTGAGATCGAGGATCAGGGAACAGGTCCAACGCTTGCCGTCCGTCGGCGTCTCGAAGGCGAGCTCCCGGCGCGACGAGGGCCGTGCCGCGGCGTAACCGTCGAGGCTCAGTTCGAAGGCGCCGAGATGGCCGCGTGCCGCCTTGACGGTGCCCCTGAAAATCGGCGCGTCCGTCAGCGATGGCGGCATCACCTCTTGCGGATCGTCGAGCAGCACAACGGTTTCGGTGTCACGCGCCAATTGTTTGGCCGCCTCGATCGCCTTCTCGTCGCGGCCGTAGACCGCGACGACGCCCTCGGTTTTCATCCTTATGGTCTTTGTCGGCGGGCCATCGAGCGCGGCCTCGGCCAGCAAGGCGACGATTTTCGGCGTCGCTTCCCCGGCTTGCTCGGACCAGCCCGCTTTCTCGCGGATGTTGGCGTAGACAACCTCGGCTCCCGGCTTGCCGTCGGTTGCCACCTTGGCAAAGAGCGGCGCCTCCTGGGTGCAGGCAACCAGGAGCGGTGACCCGTCACGAAGCGCGCGCCGGAACGTGTCGAGCTGGGCGCGGCAAAGCTGGTTGGCGACAGGCGGAGTCTCACCGCCGCACGCCTTGGCAAGGACACCGCCGTCGAGCGGCATGGTTTCCTCGCAATTGCAAATAAGCAGCGTCTTGCCGTTGAATGCCATGCGCGCACCCCCTCTCCGAGGTTCGCAGCGAAGCGAAAACAAACAATCGCACAGAATAGATATGTCTCGGATCACCGCCCCGGCTACCAACAACGGTAGCACGACGGATGTTCCAAGCGAAAATCTGCTTGGCGACAAAGGAAGCGCCGGAGACTTGGACTGCCTCCGGCGCGTATCCGTCGCCGCCTCACGGCCGCGGTCTGGCTACTCGCGGTAGATCACGAACTCGCCGTCGTCGCCACTGAAGAGGCCCGGCCCCGGCGGAATCTCATCCACCGGATTGACCCACTTGCTCGGATGCAACGGCTTGTCGCCGCAGGCCGCCAAGCCGAGCACGGTGAGCACGATAGCGATGCCAAATACGGTCTTCATGGCTGATCCCTATCCACGAGCGGGCGGTTAGAACTTGACCCGGGCGCCGGCGCCACCCACCGTGATGTCGTCGGTGCTCTGGCCCGGCAGATCGGCCTCGAACTGGCGGATCAAGGCATAGAGCTCGGTCCCCGCCTTGTTCACCTTCTGCACCACGGCCAAGCCATAGGTCGTGCCCTCGGTGTTGTTGGCGTTCTGGTCTGCGGTCGCGCCATAATCCACCGATACCGCCGTGCCGCCCATCGAGAACGGCTTGAATTTATGGCCCAGCTTGAGCATCCAGAAGCTCTGGTCGTTGCGGCCCGTGGCCTCGCTGTCGCGGCTCGCGTACGAACCCGTGAGGCTGGTGCCGAACGGCGCCAACACCGAGCCCGAGAGGCTGAAGCCGCTGACTTGATCGGTCGGCCCCGCGTCCCAGTACGAGGCGGCCAGCGCCACCTTGGCGCCGTTGAACTCGCGGCCGTAGCGCAGCGCCACGTCCTTCTCGTCGCCGTCCACCCACGAGGTCGACAGCTTGGCTCCGGCAAAGGTCGGCGAATCGTAACGCAGCCGGTCGTCGCGGCTCAAGCCGTCGAAGTTGCTGAACAACTCGCCGATGTCGACGCCCGTGCTGGTGCTGGTGCCCGACCGCACGAACTCCAAGGAATTGCCCATCACCGCCGGCTCCAGCTTGGCGATCACCGAGGTGCCCGAGAGATCCGTTTCCGAGGTGCCGTCGGAGGCCGTCGGGCCCTGACCCATGGTCAGCTTGCCGAACTTCTTATGAGCGCCATAGACCTCCAGCTTGCGCTCGGTGAAGCTGTTGCTGGCGATCACCGACTTGTTCTGATTGATCGTCACGTCGCCGCTGGAGTTGGATTCGAACTGCACCTCGATGGTGCTGCCCGCCGACCAGTCCTCGTCCAGCTTGGCGGAGCCGACAAGGCGGAGGCGCGTCGAGGAGTTGTCGTTGTCGGCGTGGAACCAGCGCGCCTCGTTGCCATTGTCGGCATACATC
>JAUVWK010000054.1 GCA_030604165.1 Alphaproteobacteria bacterium
CCGCTCGCGCCGCCACTCAGCGCACCGCCATGGCGCTTTGGCAAAAATTACTGATCTCTCTGGCGACGCATGACGGCGTAAAGCGCTCTGTGCAGCGCAACGCCCATGCCTCGGCGCTGGCGACGCGGTTAGGGCTCGATGAGGGGTGAGCAGCGCGGCCGCGGCGTGGCGATCAGGGTTTCGCGCCCGGTCTGGCGGTCGTCTTCGGGGTCGTGGTCGTTTTCGGGGCCGTGGTCGTCTTGGTCGTCTTGGTCGTCTTGGTCGTCTTGGCCGCCGTGGCCGCCTTGGCCACCTTAGCCGCCTCTTCCATCTTGGCGGTGCTGGTCTCGTAGCATTTCTTGCCGGTTTCGGAGTCAATGCCGATCAGGCTGACGTCGTAGCCCCACAAATACCGCACGTGGCGTAGAACCTCGTCACGGCTCTGCTCCGCCAAGGGAATACCGTTGCGCATGGTGTGCTGCAAGCGTAGCTGACGGTCGCCGCGCAGATCGACGTCGGCGACCTGTATGTCGGGCTCGGCACTGGCCAGATCGTAGGACTGGGCGAGCGCTCGGCGAACCTTCTTGTAGCCCCGTTCGTCATGAATGCCGGACACCGTGAAATGCGTGTCCTTGGCGTTGTCATCGAGAACAAACAGCCGCAGCGAGCGTATCAAATGGGGACTGAGAAACTGCTGGATGAAGGATTCGTCGCGATAGTTCGCCCAGGCATCCTTGAGCGTCTCGCGCCAATCGTCGTTGCCGGCAATGTCGGGAAACCAATCCCGATCTTCGTCGGTCGGCTCGGTGCAAATCCGCTTGATGTCTTCCATCATGGCGAAGCCCAAGGCGTAGGGATTGAGGCCGCGATATCGCGGGTCGTCGAAATCGGCCTGAAAGATCACGCTGGAATGGCTGTGCAGGATCTCCAGCATGGCGCCTTCCGTGAGCCGGTCCTGGTCGAACAGAGCGTTCATGATGTAGTAGTGAACGAACGTGGCGCAGCCTTCGTTCATCACTTTGGTCTGCCGTTGCGGGTAAAAATATTGCCCGATATTGCGCACGATTCTGAGCAGTTCGCATTGCCACGATTCCAGCACGAGGCTGTTCTTCTCGAGGAAATAGAGCAGGTTTTCCTCGGGTAGCTTGAGCGATTTCTTGCGCTCCTTCAGGTCCTGCTCGGCCTGGGAGGCTTCGGCGCGCTCCGGCTTTTGCGGTACGGTGCGCCAAAGGTCGTTGAAGGTACGCTCCTCGTAATCGCGCTCCGCGCGCTCGCGCTCGGCCGCCTCCTTCAGATTCGGGCGCGGCGGACGCCGGTAGCGCGAGACGCCATGATCCATCAGCGCGTGCGCGGCGTCGAGCACTGCCTCGACCTCGGACGGGCCGTGACGCTCCTCGCACTGGGTGATGTAGCGCTTGGCGAACTGGAGATATTCCAGAATGCCGTCGGCGTCGGTCCATTGCCTGAACAGGTAATTGTTTTTGAAAAAATGGTTGTGGCCGAATGCCGCGTGCGCCATGACCAGCGCCTGGATGGCCATGGTGCTCTCTTCCATGTTGTAGCTGATGCAAGGGTTCGAATTGATCACGATCTCGTAGGCGAGGTCGGTGTAGCCTTTCTCGTACAGCGTCCTTTCGCGCACGAAGTGCTTGCCGAACGACCAGTGCTGGTACATCAGCGGCATGCCGATCGAGGAATAGGCGTCGAGCATCTGCTCGGACGAGATAATCTCGATTTGATTGGGGTAGACGTCGAGACCAAGATCGCCGAGCGCGACCTCTTCGATCGCCGCATAGGTTCGCTCGAGCGTATCGAAGCTCCAGTCCGAACCCTCGAACAGGAGTTTGCCGTCTCGCGTTTCGTCCGCCCCCGCGCTTGCCATTGCCCTCACCCCGCGCCCAGTCTCAACTCTGCTCGAGCTTCTTAGAAAAGAGCTCGCGAAACACCGGATAGATATCGGCCGGACGCGCGATGCGCTTCATCGCGAAGTTCGACCATTTCTCGCCGACGGCGCCGTAGACCCGCCAAAGCGCCGCGCCGCTCCTGGTATCCCGAAAAATCGCCCGTTCGCGCTCGTCGATGATCTCGATATAGGCGTAGTACTGGCACAATGGCATGATCGTTTCGTCCAGCAGCGCGATGCACTTTTCCGAATCGCCGGCGAAGTTCTCACCATCCGACGCCTGCGCGGCGTAGATGTTCCATTCGTTGACGGGATAGCGCGCGCGCAAGACGTCCATCATCTCGTAGAGCGCGGTGCTGACCACCGTTCCGCCGGTCTCGCGGCTGCGGAAGAATGTGTCCTCGTCCACCTCCTGCGCTTCGTGGGTGTGGCGCACGAAAACGACTTCGGTGCGCTCGTAGCAGCGGCTTAGGAAGAGATGCAGCAAGACGAAGAACCGTTTCGCGAGATCTTTTTCCCGCTCGCCCATCGAGCCCGAGACATCCATCAGGCAGAACATCACGGCCTGCGTGTTGGGCACGGGCGTCGGCAGGTAATTGTTGTAGCGGATATCGATCGGGTCGATGAACGGCACGGCGCGCCGCTTTCGACCCAACTCTTCCAGCTTCTCGTGCAGCTGCCGCAGCCAAACCAGCTCGGCCGCGGACGGCTCGGACTTCGCCTCGAGCTCGAGGATTTGCCGCTGGACAACCTCAACCTCTTCGCTGCGCGGACGTTTCAGCGCGATCCGGCGCCCGAAGCTGTTGCGCATGGTGCGCATGATATTGAGATTGGCCGGCACGCCGAACTTCGTATGACCCGCGCGCCGCAGCGTGACCGAAAAAACTTCCTTGAGGCTCTTTTTGGCCAAGTCGGGGAGTTCGAGATCTTCGAAAAATAGATCGAGAAACTCGTCGCGCGTCAGGGCGAACTGAAACTCGTCCTCGCCCTCGCCGCTGTCCGAGCCGCGCTTGCCGGCGCCCTGCCCGCCTCCGGACGGCTTTTGCACCTTGTCGCCCGTGCGGAAATCCTTATTGCCGGTAAAAGCCCGCTGTCGACGACCACCGCTGCGGGCGTGCCGGAAACGCGGCTCGTCGATTCCCTTGGTCGGAATGGTCACGGTTTCGCCGCTGGCAATGTTGGTGACCTTGCGGTCCATCACCGACTTGTTGACGACTTCCTTGATCCGCGCCCGAGTCCGCCGCAGAAAACGCTGCCGGTTTCCGAGGCTCTTGTCCTTCGGATTCTGCCGCCGGTCGATGAAATGGGCCATAACCCGCCCGCTACGTTGCTCAGCCCGCCTTGTTGACGCGCATGTACCATTCCACCAGGCGGCGGACCTGCCGCTCGGTGTAGCCACGCTCGGTCATGCGCTCCACGAATTCGGAGTGCTTCTCTTCGGTATTGCTGTCTTTCTTCGAACCGAAGCTGATGACGGGTAGCAGGTCTTCGACCTGGCCGAACATACGCTTCTCGATCACCTCGCGAAGCTTCTCATAGCTGGTCCAGGAGGGGTTGTTGCCGTCGTTCTTGGCGCGTGCCCTGAGCGCAAACTTCACGACCTCGTTGCGGAAATCTTTCGGGTTCGCGATGCCGGCCGGCTTCTCGATCTTGGACAGCTCGGCGTCCAGCACTTCGCGGTCGTAAAGCTGACCGGTGTCGGGATCCTTGTAGGTCTGCTCCTCGATCCAGGCATCGGCGTAGGCGATGTAGCGGTCGAACAGGTTTTGGCCGTAGTCGGTGTAGGATTCGAGATAGGCTTTTTGAATCTCGTTGCCGATGAACTCGGCGTAGCGCGGCGCAAGCTCGGATTTCACGAACTCCAGATAGGTCGACTCGACGTCGTCCGGAAATTGCTCGCGCTTGACCGCCTGCTCGAGGATGTACATGAGGTGAACAGGATCGGCGCCAA
Organism: Alphaproteobacteria bacterium; assembly: GCA_030604165.1. Classification (GTDB taxonomy): domain Bacteria; phylum Pseudomonadota; class Alphaproteobacteria; order UBA828; family UBA828; genus JAUVWK01. The sequence continues at coordinate 3,834 of JAUVWK010000054.1, forward strand.
CCTCTTCGGTGTCGTAATTGAACGTCTCCGACAGCACCTTGAAGGCGAAGCGCGTGCTGACGCCGTTCATACCCTCGTCCACACCGGCCGCATCGCGATATTCCTGGACCGATTTGGCCTTCGGGTCGGTATCCTTCAGGTTTTCGCCGTCGTAAACCCTAAGCTTCGACATCAGGGTCGAGTTTTCGTGTGGCAGGAGCCGGGTCAAGGTGCAGAAGCGGCTCAGAATCAAAACCGTCTCGGGCGCGCACGACGCGTCGTTCAGCTCGCTCTCGCGCAGCAGCTTTTTGTAGATATCCGCTTCCTCGGTCACCCGCAGGCAGTACGGAACCTTGACGACGCACATCCGGTCGAGGAACGCCTCGTTGTTCTTGTTGTTCTTGAACTGCTGCCATTCCGCTTCGTTGGAATGGGCCAACACGATGCCCTGATAGGGGAAAGCGCCGAAGGTTTCCGTTCCGAGGTAGTTGCTTTCCTGGGTCGCCGTCAGCAGCGGATGCAGCACCTTGATCGGCGCCTTGAACATTTCCACGAACTCGAGCAGCCCCTGCGTCGTGCGATTGAGCCCGCCGGTAAAGGCGTAGGCGTCGGGGTCGCTCTGGCTGTATTGCTCGAGCCGACGAATATCCACCTTGCCGACCAGCGCCGAAATGTCCTGGTTGTTCTCATCGCCCGGCTCGGTCTTGGCGACGCAGATCTGGCGCAGCTTGGACGGGGTCAGCTTGACCACGGTAAACTTGGAAATATCGCCGCCGAACTCGTCGAGGCGTTTGACCGCCCAGGGCGAAATCAGGCCGGTCAGACGCCGCCGGGCAACGCCGTACTTGTGCTCGAGCAGATCGCCCAGCTGTTCGGGATCGAACAGGCCGAGGGGCGATTCGAACAATGGGCTGATACTGTCATTGGCCTTGAGCGCATAAACCGAGCGCTCTTCCAAGAGGCTCTTCAAGCGCTCGGCGAGCGAGGATTTGCCGCCGCCAACGGGCCCGAGAAGATAGAGAATCTGCTTCCTCTCTTCCAGACCCTGGGCCGCATATTGGAAGAAGTTGACGATTCGCTCGACCGTATCTTCCATCCCGTAAAAGTCTTTGAATGCCGGGTAACGCTTGATGGTGCGATTGAGGAAGATGCGTCCGAGCCGTGCATCCTTGCTGGTGTCGATCAATTCCGGTTCGCCGATCGCGCCGATCAACCGCTCCGCCGTGCTGGCGAAAAAGCCGGGATCGTCGCGGCAACCGAGCAAATAGTCCTGCAGGGACAATTCCTCGTGCCCCCCACGGCTGTAACTCTCAGAATACAGGTCGAACACATCCATAATGGGCCCCCGTCAGAGCATCAAATCCTGGATCGCTTCGTCGTGCGGGCGTGGCACGCACCGCACGTCTCGTCGGCATCGACTGAAACAAGCGCGGCAACGCGCTCAAAGCAGCCGTCGAGAGGCTTCAAGATCCCACCAATCAAGATTCCTTCCTCTCCATCCTGGGCAAAATGCACTTTGCCGGTAGCATCAAGCTATGACGGATATGGTTAACTAATTATGACCAAGGACGACAAATGTGATCGATCGATCACATTGACTTGAGCATTCTTGACCTAGTCTGATGCTTTGCAAACACTGTTGTGAACATGCAGAATTGAGTCGGAATAGCGTCTATTCAGGCTTCCAAACACGATTTCTTGCGTCGGGGAGTTGAATCGCGCGTCTCGCCGCTCGGACGCCCGATTCACGATCATGTGATGTCGACGAAATTCTTCGGTCGAACCCCGCCAAGACGGAAATATCTTTCTGAAATCAGCCGATTGGCAATTAGCAGCCGAGCTGATCGGCAAGTGTGAGGAAATCGTCCGCGACAAAATCGAACCCCGTCTCCGGCTCTAGGTCGGAGGTTTGACCGGGCCCGTGCTCGCGCGCGCGGCGCACGAACGCCGTGCGCAGGCCGCAGCGCGCCGCGGCCAGGAGATCGGCGTTGTGCGCCGCGACCATGAGGCATTGCTCGGGCCTGAGGCCGAGAAAATCGACCGTGCGAAGATAAGCCTCCGGCGCCGGCTTGTAGGCGCGCGCCGGCTCGGCGCCCAGCACCGCGTCCCAAGGCAGACCCGCCCGCTTCGCCATGTTGACGAGCAACGCGACGTTGCCGTTGGACAGGGTTGCCAGGAGATAACGGCTTTTCAACCGCCTCAGCCCCGCGACCGCGTCCGGCCACGGATCGAGCCGATGCCAAACGCGGTTCAGATGCTCGATCTCGGCTTCGCGAAGCGCCTCGAGGCCGTGGCGTTCGAGCAACCGATCCAGATTGATCCGGTGCAGGTCATCGAGCTTGCACCAGCCGATCTCGCCGCTGCGCACCCGCTCCATGGCCGGTTGATAGAGGGCGCGCCAGTCGTCGGCGAGCCGCGCCCAATCCACCGCGAGACCCCGGGTTCGGCCCAGGGCTTCGCCCTCGCGGATGATGCTCGAGCGCCAATCGACCACCGTGCCGAAGACATCGAAGGCGAGTGCCTTGATTTCGCGTTCGACCATCGCCGGCCGCTATCGCTGGCGCCGCACCGGCTATCACGCGGCCCAGCCGCCATCCACCAGGACATCGGCGCCGTGCATCGAATCGGAATCGCTGGAGGCCAGGAACACGGCCGCGCCGGTGAGCTCGTTGGGGTCCATATGGCCAACGCCGCTCGGCGTCAGCGAGGCCTGGTATTTGTCGTATGCGGGATCGGCCCGAAATGGCGCGTTCATGTCGGTCTCGATATTGCCCGGCGAAAGCGAATTGACGTTGATACGGTCCTTGGCAAGCTCCAGGCACATGGCCTTGGTCAGATTGGCCAGCCCGCCCTTGGAGGCGCAATAGGCGCTCGACCGCGGAAAGCCGCGCAGGCCTGCGATGGACGAGATGTTGATGATCTTGCCCCCCCCCTTCTCCTTCATTATCGGCACCACCGCCTTGGCCAGAAAGAACGGGCCCTTGAGATTGAGGTCCATCTGGCGGTCCCAGATCTCCTCGGTGGTCTCTGCCACCGGGGCCGCCAAGAATATGGCGGCGTTGTTGACCAAAATATCGACCGTACCGAAGGCCTCGACCGCCGCGGCGGCGAGACGCTCACACTCGGCGATCTTGGCGATATCGGCCTGAAACGGCTTGGCGGCGCCACCGGCCGCCTCGATCTCGTCCGCCACGGCGCGCGCCTTGTCGAGCTTGGTATGCGCGACCACGGCGACCGACGCGCCCTCGGCGCCGAAGCGCCGCGCGATACAGGCGCCGATGCCCCGCGACCCGCCGGTTACGATCGCGACCTTGCCTTTGAGCTTCACCGGACCCTCCTGTTATGACAATTCATGCGGCGCGCGACCGAAGCGTTCCCCCGGCACGATCGCTCGCCCGGCTCAGCGCCTCGGTCAGATCCGCCAGACTATCGAGATTATGCACCGGCCGGAAATCGTCGACATGGGGCAGGATCGCCTTGACGCCGGCGGCCTCGGCCCGAAACCCCTCATAGCGCAACAACGGATTGAGCCAGATGAGCCGCCGACAGGATTTGTGAAGACGTTCGATCTCGATCGCCAGAACGCCGACGTCGTCGCGATCGAGCCCATCGGTGATCAGCAGCACCAGCGCGCCCTGGCCGAGCACGCGGCGCGACCAGTGCAAGTTGAATTCCTTTAGACAGACGCCGATGCGGGTGCCGCCGGACCAGTCCTCGACCGCCGCGCCGATACGATCCAGCGCGATGTCCACATCCTTGTGCCGCAGATGCCGCGTCACGTTGCTCAACTGGGTGCCGAACAGGAAGGTGCTGACCCGTTCGCGGTCGCTGGTGACGGCATGCACGAAATGCACGAATAGGCGCGAATAGCGGCTCATGGAGCCCGAAACGTCGCAGAGGATCACCAGCGGCGGCGGCCGCGTCGTGCGTCTCTTGCGGCGCAACGGCATGATCAAGCCGCTGGTGCGCAAACCCGCCCGCAGGGTCGCCCGCATATCGACCCGCTGACCTTGGGGATCGGCGACGAAGCGACGCGTGGGCAGGCGCACGATCGGCAGGCGCATGCGCGCGATCGCCTGGCGCGCGGCCGCCAACTCCGCGGCCGACATGGACTCGAAATCCTTGTGGCGGAAAACTTCCTCGGGCGAGTAGCTCAGCGCGCGGTCGAGCTCCACTTCGGGCTCCGGCTGCTCGAGCTCCTCGTCCTTGGCCCCGGCCATGAGCGCATCCAGAACGCGTTGACGCACCTGATCCAGCTGCTTTGGCCGCCGCCGTTCCGTGCCGGACCGAACCAGCGGCGCCGCCCCTTGCAGCAGTCGCGGATCGCGCCAGAACAAGCGAAAGGCCTGCTCGAAAATCTCGTGCTGCTCATGCCGCTCCACCAAAACCGCGTGCAGCGCCCAGTAGAAATCGTCGCGTCGCCTGGGCCCCACGACCTCGACCGCGCGCACCGCCTCGAGCAGCTTGCCGGGACCGACGGGCAGGCCGGCCAGCCGCAAGGCGCGCGCGAAGTGCATAATGTTGGAGACCAGCTTGCCGCCGGTCGCGGGGTCGATGGTCGGCAGCGCGCTCATGGCGTCGCCTGCGTCGTTCCCGCCTTGACCTTCGCGACAATGTCGCCCACGACGCCGCGCCCGGCGCGTGCCGCGTCGCCGCGGCCGGTCAACAGCACACTCAATGTCGCGCTCACCGTTTCCGGATCGAGCTCCACCCGATCGAGCTCGACCAGCGCGCTCGCCCAGGCCAGCGTCTGGCCGATGCCGGGTCTTTTGGACAGGTCCGTTTGCCGGAGCTCCTGAATGAAGGCCACGATTTCATCGCCGAGGCGCTTTTCGATCTCGGGCATTTTGGTGCGTAAGATAGCGCGCTCGCGCTGCGCGCTGGGGTAGCCGATCCAATGATAGAAGCAGCGGCGTTTCAGCGCGTCGTGGATCTCGCGGGTTCGGTTCGACGTGACCACCACGATCGGCGGCTCCCGCGCCACGACGGTCCCGATTTCGGGAACCGTGATCTGATAATCCGACAGCAGCTCGAGAAGATAGGCTTCGAACGGCGCGTCGGCCCGGTCCACCTCGTCGATCAGGAGCACCGGCGCACCGGCCAGCCCGGGCTCGAGCGCATGCAGGAGCGGTCGTTTGATCAGGAACCGCTCGGAGAATACGTCCTTGGCCAAGCTCTCCCGATCGATATCGCCCCGCGCCTGCGCGAGACGAACCTCGATCATTTGCGCCGCGTAGTTCCATTCGTAGACCGCCGCCGCCGCATCGAGCCCTTCGTAACATTGCAGCCGCACCAGACGCCGCCCCAGCACGCGCGCCAAGACGTTGGCGATCTCGGTCTTGCCGACGCCGGCGTCGCCCTCGAGCAAGATCGGGCGGCTAAGCCTGAGACTGAGAAAGACCATGGTGGCAAGGCCGCGCCCGGCGACATAATCGCCGTCCTGCAAGAGGCGAAGGGTCGCGTCGACGGACGCGGGGTTGGCGCAAACGTCAGGCATGGCTCACATCGTGGTCCGCTCGGCTAGGGGCCAGTAATAGAGCAATGGCGCGCGTCTGTCCGCCCCTGATACAAACGGCGATACAGGCTGTCGGCGCGCCGGGCCCGCACCTGAAACGCGCTGCTTGACTCGCGCCGAACGGCCCTCTACCACGAATGGTCACGGATCATGATCGGTTCCGATGGGACTTCGCCCGCGCGCCCCGGTCGAACGCCGCAATTCTTAAGCCAAAGGCGCGCCGCCACCGCATGCGCCTTCTCGCTCTCGTCGCCGCCATCCTCCTCAACTTCAGCCTGGGCTCGCTCTATGGCTGGAGTGTATTCGTGCCGCCGTTCGAGGAAAGCCTCGAGGCCTCGCGCGCCGCAATCAGCTCGGTTTATTCGCTCACTTTCGCCAGCATGATCGTCGGCATGTTCATCACTCACCGGCTTTTGAGGCTGGCGCCGATGGCGGTCATCGCCTTTGTCGTTTGCGTCGTGGCCGCGCTCGGCTTCGCGCTCGCGGGCTATGTGGAGAGCTTCGCGGCCCTGCTGATCGGCTACGGCCTCTTGTTCGGCGTGGCCTGCGGCATCGGTTATTTCGTGGCCATGACGGCGGCCAGTACGGACATGCCGATCCGGCGCAGCGTCGCGCTCGGCATGAACATGGCGGCGTTCGCCGCGGGCGGGCTGGTTTGGCCGCCGCTGTTCGCGCTCGCCATCGAATGGCAGGGGCCGCATGTCACGCTGCTGCTGTTCGCCGGCTATCTGGTCGCGGCCGGTGCGGTGATCGCCGTCATGCTCGCTTTGTCGCGGGCCGCGGTGCCGCATGGCGCGAGCGAGACCGGCATGTTCAAGGACATGCTGACCGACCAGCCGCGCGTGATCATTTTGATGTGGCTCGGCTTCTTCCTGGTGGCGTTCGCGGCGCTAATGTCGATCGGTCACGCCGCGGGCATCGTCGGCGCCTATGGCGTGCCGGCGGAGCGCATCTATCTGGGCGCCATGATCACCAACTTCGCCTACATTCCGGGCGCGCTCTGCGGCGGCCTGGTGGCCGAGCTCATCACCGGCCGGCGGGTGATGGTGGGTGTCGGCCTATTGACGGCCGCCGCGCTGTTCGTCCTCTACGCCGTGCCCTCGGCGGCGATCAGCTTTGTCGTTCTGGCCGTGGTCGGCGCCTCGTTCGGCGTCTCGGCCTCCGCCTACCCGGTCGCGGTGGCCTCCTATTACGGCGTGGCCGCGACACCGCGGGTCTACGGCCGGGTGGCGATTTCCTATGGCGTGGCCGGGCTCGCCGGGCCCTGGGTCGCGGGCGCGTTGTATGACATGGAGGGTTCCTACGGCTGGGCCGCGCTGCTCGCCGCGATCCTCGCCGTCGGCAGCATCGTCGCCCATGCTGCCTTGCCGAAGCCGATCAAGGCGGCCGCGTGACGCTGGCGGCATGACGAACTCGGTCGCGACCTCGGCCGGCGATCTCCGTTCAGCCCGCCCCGGCGCCGATCACCGCGTCGGCATCGACTTCCACGAGATAGCGCGTATCGACCAGCTGCGAGACGGCGACCAGCGTGGAACAAGGAAAATCTCCGGTGAAGAACTCACGGCGCGCCTCGAGCACGCCCGGGCGATGGCGAATGTCGGTGACGTAAACCCGCACGCGGATGACATCGTTCATGGTGCCGCCCGCGGCCTCCACGTAATGTTTCATCTGCGTGAAAATCACGCGCGCCTGCTCGTAGGGATCGTTCAGGCCGAGCACCTCGCCGTCGTTGCCGAGCGAAACCAGACCCGAGATATAGAGCTGGTCGCCGCAGCGCTTGCAATTCGACCACAGGCCGGGCTCCGGCTCGGCCACGTGATCGCTGTAGACACGTTCCATTTTCATCGTCTTGTCGTCCTCCTCTGTCTTTTGCGCCCCCCACGCCCGCGAAATCCAAGAAAAACGACGGCCGCGATGGGCCGCCGTTTTGTCTCGATACGCTGGGCCGCTACTCCGCGGCGGCGCCGTCCCAATAGGCGGCCGAGCGTTTCATGTACATCGCGCGGAACTGCTCGGTCGATTTCGGCAACAGCTCGCCGGTACCCCAATCCACGATCACCGCGTAGCGGCGCACCATGTCGAAGGAATCGATCTCGCCCTTGCGATAGCG
>JAUVWK010000376.1 GCA_030604165.1 Alphaproteobacteria bacterium
GCGAACGCCAAACCCACGGCCGCGCCGAGCACGGCCACCATGGCGACATGCCGCAACCATTTGAACGTTGGAATTTTCATTGATCGCTTCCTCCCTTTGAACCGCAGCGTTGCGGGTGTCTCGATCGAAATGCGGCGTCTTCAGAGAATTCGCGGCCGCCGAATTGTTGTATGACGCTTCCGGCACCCTGCCCCAACACCGCCGACATTTACGATAGCCCTTATTCCCCGCCCTTCAAACCCTCCTGTCGCCGCGGCTTTTTGCCGCTCGCGCTTATTTGTAGCCCCGCAAGTGGTCGAGATATTCGGGCAGGAAGAGCGAGACTTGGGGCACGTAAGTGACGATCGCGAGGAAGGCGAGCAAAATCAGCAGCCAGGGCAACGCGGCGCGCACCACCCAGAGGATGCTGCGCCCGGTGATGCCGGCGGTGACGAACAAATTGAGCCCCACCGGCGGGGTGATCATGCCGATCTCCATGTTGACCACCATGATGATGCCGAGATGGATCGGGTCGATCCCGAGCCGCAGCGCGATGGGCAGCAGGATCGGCGCCATGATCAGCAGAATCGCCGACGGCTCCATGAAATTGCCGGCCATCAGCAGCAGCACGTTGACCATGAGCAGAAACACCCAGGGCGAGAGCCCCCAGCCGGTGATCGCCGCGGCGATCTGGTGCGGAATGCGCTCGGTGGTGAGCACATGGGCGAACAGCATGGCGTTGGCGATCACGAAGAGCAGCATGATCGAGATCTTGGCCGCGTCGAGCACCACTTGGCGCACCTCCGGGTGCGCGAAGGACCGCGGCAGCGCCAGCGCCATCTGTGCCAGATTGCGTGCGACCGCGCGCCCCGGCGGCTCCGCGGCATGGCGCCAGGGCGCCGCCTTGAGCGGGCCGATATCGCGATAGCCGAACACCGCGATCAAAAAAGCGTAGACGGCCGAGACGGCGGCCGCTTCCGTCGGGCTGGCGACGCCGCCATAGATGGAGCCGAGCACGATGACGATCAGCAGCATGCCGCCGGTCGCGCTCAAGCCCGAGACGACAACCTCGCGCACGCCCTGCCAGGGCTGGCTCGGCAGACGCATGAAGCGGGCGGCGAAAAAGATCGCCACCATCAGCATCAGCCCCATGATGATGCCCGGAATGAACCCGGCCATGAACATGCGCGCGGCCGAAACCTCGGTGGCCGAGGCGTAAACCAGCATGACGATCGAGGGCGGGATCAAAATGCCGAGCGTACCGGCGTTGGAGATCACGCCGGCGGCGAAGCGCTCGGGATATCCCGTGCGCACCATGCCGGCGATCACGATGGAGCCGATGGCGGCCACGGTGGCAGGCGACGAGCCGGAGACCGCGGCGAACAGCATGCACGCCAGCACCGAGGCCATGGCGAGGCCGCCGCGAACCGGACCGACCAGGGCGACGGCGAAGCGGATCAGCCGTTTGGCCACACCGCCGGTGGAGAGAAACGCCGACGAGAGAATGAAGAAGGGAATGGCGAGCAGCGTGTAATGCTCGGACAGCGTCTCGAACAGCTTGAGCGCCATCGAGGCAAGCGAATCGTCGGAAAAGAACAGAATCGTGACGAGGCTCGAAAGGCCGAGTGCGATCGCTACGGGGAGACCCAGAAACAGGAACGCGAAGAGCAGGATGAAGAGCGCCGCGACGGTCATTGCTCATCCCGCTCCGGGCGCTCCGAGCGCTCCGCGCGCTCCCCGTGCCTTTTCTCACGGGTCTCGAAAAGCGCCATGGCGGCCTCGTCGCGCAGCAGGATCGTGTCGATGCGCCCCTTGGCGAGCTTCCACAACAGCTCGAGGCAGCGCAACGCGAGCAACGCGAAGCCCACCAGCAGCATGCCGTGCGCGAGCCACAGCGGCACCGGCAGATCCTCCATGGGGATGCCGATGCGGAAGATCGTGGCGAGATAGCCCCAGGCGCCGTAGATCAAAAGGCCGCAATAGGCGAGGCACAGCGCCACGGCGAGCAGGCCGACGCGGCGCCGCGGCCCCGGCGGCAGCAGCTTGACGAACACGTCCACGCCGATATGGGCGCCCACCTTGAGGCAATAGGAGGCGCCGAACAGCACCAGCCACGCGGCGATGTGGAGGGTCAGCTCCTGGGCCCAGATCAAGCCGGTGTTGAAGCCGAAGCGCAGCACCACATCGACAAACACCAACAGCGTCATGGCGACCAGGAGGAAGGCGATGATGCCTTCCTCGAGGCGCTTGATCAGGCGGCGCGGCATACGGCGCGGGCGGTGGCGGTTGCGCGGCCTACTCGTTGGCGGCCAAGGCCGCCTCGATCAGCTCCCTGTCGATGACATCTTCGAACTGGGCCCAGACCGGCCGCATGGCCTCGACCCATTGCACGCGCTCGTCGGTGCTGAGCGTGAGAATCGTGGAGCGGCCCGAATCGACGATCTTCTGGCGATCGCTGACAGCCTTTTCAAGCGCCACCCGATTGGCGTAGGCGGTGGCCTCGGCGATACATTGCTCCAGCACCGTGCGCACGTCGCCGGGCAGGCCGCGCCAGAACTCGGTGCTGGTCACCACCATGTAATCGATCACGCCGTGGTCGGTTTCGGTGATGTAGTCTTGCACCTCGAAGAACTTCTTCGAGTAGATGTTCGACCAGGTGTTCTCCTGGCCGTCGATGCCCTTGGTCTGGAGCAGCGTGAACACTTCCGAGAACGGCTTTTTCAGGGGGGTCGCGCCGAGCGCCCTGAACTGGGCGGCAAGCACGTCGGAGGCCTGAATGCGAAACTTGAGCCCCTTGGCGTCGGCCGGCACGCGCAGCGGCCGGTTGGCGGAAAGCTGCTTCATGCCGTTATGCCAATAGGCGAGACCGATCAGGCCGCGCTTTTCCATCGACCGCAGCAGCGTCTTGCCTTCGGGGCTGCGCTGGAAGCGCTCGACCGCCGCGATATCGCCGAACACGAAAGGCAGATCGAAGAGTTGCAGCTTCTTGGTATAGCGCTTGAACTTCGAGAGCGAGGGCGCCGCGAGATGCACGTCGCCGAGCAGCATGGCCTCGAGCACCTTGTTATCGCCATAAAGCTGCGAATTGGGAAAGACCTCGACCACGACCCGGCCCGCCAGCCGCTCCTCGACCAGCTCGGCGAACTTTTGCGCACCCTGGCCCTTGGGCGTGTTTTCCGCCACCACATGCGAGAACTTGATAACAATGGGATTCTCGGCCTGCGCCAGCGGCGCCGCCAAAAGGATCCCGGCCAGCATCAGGCCGGCGATCATCGTGCGCATGATCCGTCTCCCTCTATGGCTCCTTGGCCTCTCCCGCCGCGCACGAGCATACGCTCATCGGCAACGTCTCGGCTGCTGGACCGCCTAACCTCCCCGCTCGCGTTCGTGCTGGCGGTGCCCGACTAGTCAGATCCGCGGGTCGCGCAAACGCAGCGCTTAGCGCTTGTACAGGCCCATCAGCGTGGCCTTGGCCACGGTGTGGAAGTTGAGATAAAACCCGACCAGCGCCGCCGATGAATCCGCCGTGACGTCGAGCGCCTCCAAATCCACCGCGTGGACCGTGAAGATATAGCGGTGCGGATGATCGCCTTGCGGTGGACAGGGACCACCATAGCCCGGCGC
>JAUVWK010000106.1 GCA_030604165.1 Alphaproteobacteria bacterium
ATTATTCTTCTTAGCCAAATCGTTCTTGGGCAGGTCAATATTTCTAATTAGTATATCCCCAGCACCCCCACCCGGCTCAGGCCCGCGGGCGTGAGCTCGGCGAGCACGGCCGCGAGCTCGACCGGCGGCGGCGTCGCGGTTTGGAAAAAGGTGTTGTAGTAGGGCAGCTCAAGCAGCTGCCGATGGGCCGCCTCCGCCAATTCCGCCCGTCCGTAGCCGAGATTGACGCACCAGAGGCCCGCCATGCCGTCGAGTAGGCGGTTGCCTTCGGAATCCCACAGATAGACGCCCTTTGCCTTCGTGATGATGCGGCTGTTCTTGCCGGCGAAGTCTTTGTAGTCGGTGAACGGGTGAAGGTGATGGCGCTGGTCGAGCGCTTGCCAGCGCGCGGTTTCGGCGCTGGCGCGTTTCGTGGTCATGCTCGTGCTCCGGGCTGTGCCTGGCGAGAGATCATACGGCCCGCGGCGCGCGCGCGGGCGGCCTCGCCGAAGGCCGCGAAGATCGCCATCGAGAACGGATTGTCGGTCACCTGCCACTCGGGATGCCATTGGATGCCGAGCGCGAAGCCGGCGGCGGCGGTCGCGCGCACCGCCTCGACCACGCCGTCGGGGGCGCGCGCCTCGACGGCGAGACCGTCGGCCAAGCGGTCGATGCCCTGGCTATGCAGCGAATTGACCCGCACCTCGCGCGCCGGCCAAAGCGCCGCCAGCGCGCCGCCGGGCTCGAGCGAAAGGCCGTGCGCCGGGCCGTACTGGACGTCGCGGGGCTGCGTCTTGTCCTCGCGATGATCGAGGAGGCCGGGAACCTCGTGCAGGCATTGATGCAAGGTGCCGCCGAGGGCGACGTTGAGCTCCTGGATGCCGCGGCAGATGCAAAGCATCGGCACGGCGTGCTCGATCGCCGCGCGGATCAAGGGCAGCGTGGTCGCATCGCGCTGCGGGTCGTGCGCCGTGCCGGCGGCGCTGTCGGGCCCGCCATAAAGCGCCGGCGCGACATTGGAGGGGCTGCCCGTGAATAGCAGGCCGTCCACGCGCCGCAACAGCGCGCGGCGATCGAGCCCCTCGCCGAGCGCGGGCAGCAGCATCGGCAAGCCGCCGGCGCCAGCGGCCACGGCCGTGATGTATTTCTCGCCGACGACATGAAACGGGTGAATGCCGATCTGCCGCACGCAAGCGGGCAGGCCGATCAAGGGTTCGGTCGTGTGTTGGGCCACCTAATGGGAGCTAGCACGGGCGTTCCGGACTGACAAGGCCGTCGGGAATCAGCCGCGCCGCTCGGCGAAGCCCCCGCGGCGCTCGATCCCGAGATAGACCACGCCGAGGCCGAGGCCGCGGGCGGCGAGGAACACCACGATGGCGAGCCAGAGGCCATGGTTGCCGAGCGCCTGCGGCAGCAACCAGGCGGCCGGCAGATAAAGGGCGAGCGCGAGCATGACGGTGTTGCGCATCGCCCGGGTTCGGGTGGTGCCGGCGAAGACGCCATCGAGCAGGACCGCCCAAACGGCGACCAGCGGCGCCGCGATCAACCAGGGAAGATATTGGCTCGCGATCTCGCGCACCGCGACGAGATCGGTTAGCAGCCGCACCATCGGCCCGCCGAGGCCGCCAAAAATAGCGCTCGTGGCGAGCGCCGCCAAGACACTCCAAAACAGCGACAATTTGACCGCGCGCCTGAGGTCGGCGCGATTGCGCTCGCCGAGGGCGCGGCCGGTCAGGGCTTCGGCGGCAAAGGCGAAGCCGTCCAGGCCATAATGCAGAAACAACATGAAGTTCATCAGCACCGCGTTGGCCGCCAGCGTCACCTCGCCGAGGCGGGCGCTTTGCGCGGTGAAAAAAGCGAGCGCAAAGATGATGCCCATGGTGCGCACGAAGATGTCGAGATTGACGGCGAAGAAGCGGCGCAGGCGGCCGGCGGCGAAGACCAGTCGGCCGCGCCAAACACCGCCGAGACGCGCCAGCGTACGCGAGGCGAGATAGAGCCCGAGCCCGAGCCCGACATAGTCGGCGATCACAGAGGCGCCGGCCACGCCGCGCACGCCCAGCCCGAGCCAGACCACGAAGATCAGATCGAGCGCGATGTTGACGCCGTTGACGCAGAGCAAGAGCGCCAGCGGCACGCGCGTGTTTTGCATACCGATGAACCAGCCGATCAGCACGATGTTGCCGAGCGCGGCCGGCGCGCCCCAGATACGCATGAAAAAATAGCTCCGGCCCGAGAGTTCGACCGCCGGGCCCGGCTCGATCAGCGCGAAGGCAAGCCAGGCGACGGGCCCTTGCAAGGCCATGAAAAACACGGCGATCGCGCCGGCCACCAGCAAGGCGCGGCCGAGCGTGGCCCGTAGCTCGTCGGCGTCGCCCGCACCGAAGCCTTGCGCCGTAAGGCCCGTGGTGCCCATGCGCAAAAAATTACAGCCCCAATAGATGAAATTGAAAATCAAGGCGCCGACCGCGACCGCGCCAAGATAATGCGGCTCGGGCAAGTGACCGATGACGGCCGTATCCACCGCGCCCAAGAGCGGCACCGTGAGGTTGGACAGGACCATCGGCCAGGCGAGTCGCCAAAACCGCCGGCTCAAGCCGGGCTCGCGCGGCACGGCAGGGGCCGGGCGCGCCGCCGTGCCATCGTCACGGGGCGTCTTGGGGTTCATGCGGGCACCCTCGGCGCGCCTTAGCGTCGGAGCGGGCGTTCCCGGGGGTCGTCGAAAACGAAGAGCTTGGCGCTGAGCGGCGGATTGATTTCCAGGTCGAACAACGCGACGGTGGTCGCCAGGCCCTGGGCGTCGATGACGCGCCATTGTTTGAGAGCCAGCGGCGCCTCGCTGAACAGCAGCGTGAGCGTGCCTTGTCCCGGATCGTCGCTTTCGAACACCGTGACCGCGATGGTGCCGGAGCGGCGCTCCATCGCGGCGACGATCAGTTCCTCGCCGAAGCGGACCTGTTCGCGGCTGAGTGCGCCGAGCGGTGTGTCGAAGATCGGCCAGTCGCTCACCTGGCCAAGCTCCCTATCGTGGTAATGCAGCAAGAAGCCGTCGCTGACGATCAAGATCGGCGTGGGCGGCTCATACTCGACGCGAATCCGTCCCGGCCGGCGCAAATAGAAGGTGCCTTCGGTCGCGCCGCCGTCGGGCGCGATTTGCACGAAATGAGCGCGCATCGAATCCATCGCATTCAGATAATCTTCGATGCGCTGTAGCCACGCCTGCTGGTCCTCGTTCAGCACCGCCGGCGCGGGCGCCTCGAGCGCCTCCTGCGCCGCCCCGCCCGTCGCGACCAGCGGCGCCGCCAGCCAAACCAGGGCTGCCGCCAAGAGAAGGCGCCGGAGCGCCGCCAGGGCGCGGCGGGTCATCCTCGATGCGGTCATTGTCTAATAATCTATGCGGCGCGCCCGGGCGCGCAAGTGCCCGCCCGCCCGATCACGGCTCCACATTTCCGACCAGAACCTCGCGCTTGCCGACGTGATTCGCCTGGCCGACCACGCCCTCGGCTTCCATGCGCTCGATAATGCGCGCCGCGCAGTTGTAGCCGATCTGGAGGTGGCGTTGCACGAAGCTGGTGGAGGCCTTGCGCTCACGCGCGATCAGCGCCACCGCTTGATCGTAGAGCGGCTCGTCGGCGGCGCCGTCGCCGAGCGATGGAGCGCCGCTGTCCGGCTCCTCGGTGACGGAGGTGACATAATTGGGCCGGCCCTTCGCGCGCAGCGAGTCGGCCACGCGCTCCACCTCCCGGTCGCTGACGAAGGGGCCGTGGACGCGCACGATGCGCCCGCCGCCTTCCATGTACAGCATGTCGCCCTGGCCCAGAAGCTGCTCCGCGCCGGCTTCGCCCAGGATGGTGCGGCTGTCGATCTTGGAGGTGACATGAAAGCTGATGCGGGTTGGGAAGTTGGCCTTGATCGTGCCGGTGATGACGTCCACCGAAGGCCGCTGCGTTGCCATGATCAGGTGGATGCCGGCCGCCCGCGCCATCTGCGCCAAGCGTTGCACCACGCCCTCGATGTCCTTGCCGGCCAGCAGCATGAGATCGGCCATCTCGTCCACCACGACGACGATGAACGGCATGGCGTCGAGTTCGAGGTCTTGTTCTTCGTAAAGCGGCTGGCCGGTATCGGGGTCGAAATCGACCTGCACCCGGCGGCTCAGCCACTCGCCCCGTGCGCGGGCCTCGGCAAGACGCTTGTTGTAGCCGGCGATATTGCGCACGCCGAGCTTCGACATCGCCTGATAGCGGCTCTCCATCTCGCGCACGGTCCATTTCAGCGCGACGACGGCCTTGCCGGGCTCCGTGACGACCGGGGTCAGCAGGTGCGGGATGTCGTCATAGACCGAAAGCTCGAGCATCTTCGGGTCGATCAGGATCAATTTGCATTGTTCCGGCGGCAACCGATAAATCAACGAGAGGATCATCGAATTGATCGCCACGGACTTGCCCGACCCCGTGGTGCCGGCCACCAAAAGATGCGGCATGCGGGCGAGGTCGGCGATCACCGGATTGCCGCTGATATCTTTGCCGAGCGCGAGGGTTAGCTTGGCGGCGGTGTTCTCGTAGGCTTCGCTGGCCAGCAGCTCCCGCAGATAGACCATCTCGCGGTCGCTGTTGGGCAGCTCGATGCCGATCACGTTACGCCCCGGGATGGTCGCGACCCGCACCGACAGCGCGCTCATGGAGCGCGCAATATCGTCGGCCAAGCCGATGACCCGCGAGGTACGGGTGCCGGGTTCGGGCACCAGCTCGTAAAGCGAGACCACCGGGCCGGGGCGTACCTTG
This sequence comes from Alphaproteobacteria bacterium, assembly GCA_030604165.1. Taxonomy (GTDB): domain Bacteria; phylum Pseudomonadota; class Alphaproteobacteria; order UBA828; family UBA828; genus JAUVWK01. The sequence continues at coordinate 4,764 of JAUVWK010000106.1, forward strand.
ATGATTTGGCCGTGGACACCAAAGTCCTCGAGTACGGATTCCAGCAGGCGCGCGTTTTCGGCCAGGCTTCGCTCGTCAAGCCCCGTCGCCCGGGCGCTTCTCACCGCGGCCTTCAGTAAATCGAGCTGCGGCAGCCGATAGTCTTTCGATTCGTCGAGTTGGAGCGTGCCCTGGCCCGCTTGAGCCGTTCGTCTGCGAGCTCGCCGCGGCGTCGATTTTGTCATGCCCGTGGCGGTTGGCGCGGCGCGCCTCCGAGCGGCCATAGCACCGCCGAGCACCGGCTCCCGCCGCGCCTCGGGCGCAGCCGCTTGGCCGCGGGCCGCCACGATGTACCGCGCTTCGGCGCGGCCGAACATAATAATGGCGTGCAGCACCCGCTGTACCGCCGCGAGCCCACCCCGCGGGCCGCGGCCCGGCGCGGCGCTCCTGGCGTGGCGCGCCCAGTGGACGAGCAAAATGCCGCCCAAGACTATTGTTCTGGGCACGCGATAGATGATCTTGAGGATCAGCCGCCATTCCGGCCAAGTCAGGCCCAGGGCGACGACAAACGTGATGCTTGCAAGCAAGAGCGTAACGATTGCCAGCGGGGCCGCGCCCCAGCCCGGAAAGAGCGACAGCAAACCACCGGAAAGGATCGCGCCGAGCGCGCCGCCCATGCCGGATTCCAACGGCCAACCCTGGGGCGCCGGAATTATCGCGAAGCCGAGCGCCGCGAACGCCAGGCAGGCCGGGGCCATCGCCAAGCGTAGCCACAGGACCGAAAGCCCGCGGTGAGAGATCAGCGCCCAGGCCCAGGCCGCGATCAAGGCGATTAGAACCGCCCCGGCGGCGCCGAGACCCTGCAGCACCAAATCCGCCGCGTAGGCGCCGGGCAGCCCCGCCACGTTGGCGACAGCGCTATTCGTCGCGGTGTTGAATGACGGGTCGCCTTGCGAATAGCTGACGAGCGCGAGCGCGAGAACCGCGGCGAGCGCCAGGACCATCAGGCCGCCGAGCTCGATCGCGCGTCGGCGCAAGAAGCGGCTCGCGCTTTCGGGTAGGAACGGGGCCCGTCGGGCGCTAGCGGCGCGGGCAACCATGAATGCCTCCGGCCGCCGCCCGCGCGGGATGAGAGATCAAGACCGTCTCCAGTGTTCCGTGGCGGTATTGTTTAAGAACGGAGCACGAATCGAGCGAATTCTTAGCACGGACCGCCGCGAAAGGGAAACCGCCTTATTCTAAGTGTTTAGCGCCTGCTCTTAAGCGCTTAGCGCTTGCTCGATCGCTCGGCCGGCACGCAGCAGGCGTTCGTCCCAGCCTGGTGCGCCGATCAGCATCAATCCCACCGGCACGCCGTTGCGGTCGTTGCCGCATGGCAGGGTCAGGGCGCAGCAATGCAAGAAGTTGGCGAGCCGCGTGTTGCGCAACGTCATGACATTGGCACTGACCCAGGCCTCCATGTCGCTCTCGAGTTCGGCGATGGGCGGCGGACTGATGGCGATCGTCGGCGCCACGATTAAACCATGGGCGCGAATGCGCTGGTGCAAGCGCTTGCCCTCGTGTCGCAGTGCCTGACGCGCACCTTCCGATTCGGCCGCCGTCATTTTAGCGCCGAGGCGAATCCGCTCCAGGATCGGGCGGTACACCAGGTTTGGCCGGGCCTCGATTTGCTCGCTCCAAGTGGCGTGGCATTCGGCGGTGTGGTAGGGCCCGAAATGGCTGACCAGACGTTGCACCGCGTCGAATTCCGGCACCGGCGTTTCCGTCACCGTCGCCCCGGCGGCGGCGAGCCGGTCGATCGCGCCGCGCGCCGCGTCCTGCACGCCCTCGTCGAGGTCTTGCCAGACCACGTTGTCTGGCAGGACCAAGCGCGCTTCCGCGAGCGTCGCGCCCGCGATGTCGGGCGCCTGCGGGCAGCCGGCGCCCAGGCAGCCGGCCAGCACGGCAAAAAACGCGGCCGCGTCGGCCACGTCCCGCGTCAGCGGTCCCACGGTGTCCAGCGTGGGGCTCAGGGTAAGCACACCGTCGAGCGGCAGCCGGCCGAAGGTGGTTTTTAGACCGACCAGTCCGTTCCAGGCCGCGGGCACGCGCACCGAGCCGCCGGTGTCCGAGCCGATCGCAGCCACGGCCAAGCCGCGCGACACCGAAACCGCGCCGCCCGAGGTCGAGCCGCCGGGCAAACGCGCCACCGACTCATCGAACGGATTGGGCGGGGTGCCGTAATTGGGGTTGATCCCCAGAATCGAAAAGGCGAACTCGGTTTGATTGGTCTTGCCCAGACAGACGAGGCCTGCCTGGCCGGCGCGCCCGACCACCGCCGCGTCGGTTTCGGGGACGCGCTCTTTGAGCACGAGCGAGCCGTGGCTGGTGACGTCGCCGGCGGTGTCGAAAAGGTCCTTCCAGGAAATCGGCACGCCGTCAAGCGGGCCGCGCCGCAGGCCGTTGCGGGCGCGCGTGCGGGCGCCGCCGGCCTCGGCCCTGGCCCGCTCCGGCGTGGTTCTCAAATAGATCGTGTGGTCCGGGTCGGCGCGCTCGATCCGCTCGAGAAAGTAATCTACCAATTCGACCGGGTCGGCCCGGCCCACACCGATTTCCTCGCCCAAGGCGAGGGCGCTCATTTCGTGCCAAGCTTCAGTCATTGACGCATTCGCCGTGAAGACGTGTGATGGATCCAACCAGGCGCGGAACGGCGTGCCCTGTCGCTCGCCGACGCCGATTCGGAGGCAATCCTAGGCCCATGGCGGAGCACGAGCAAACATCCTCGTCGCCCGAGGCGCCAACAGAGACCGTCGATGTCATCATCGCCGGCGGCGGTCTGGTCGGCCTGACGCTGGCGTTGGCGTTGAGCGGCGCGGGCCTCAGGGTCTGCGTCATCGATTCGGCGGCACCCGCAGAGATGCGCGCGGCGGCGTTCGACGGCCGGGTCTCTTCCATCGCGCAAGGCTCGATGCGGGTCCTCGATGGCATCGGCGTTTGGTCGCGTATGGCGGCGGCGGCGCAGCCCATTCTGGAAATCCGCGTGTCCGACGGCGATGCGCCCTTGTTCTTGCATTACGACCACGCCGACGTGGGCGACGCGCCGCTTGGCTATATCGTGGAAAACCGCGTGACGCGCGCGGCGCTGCTGGAGGCCACGGCGGCCGCGCCAAACCTGGTCCATCTTGCGCCGCGCACCGTGGCCACCATCGCGCCCGGCAAAGCGGGCGTGGTGGCGCGGCTTGCCGACGGCACGACGATCGCCGCGCGGCTCGCGGTCGCCGCGGACGGGCGCAACTCGCGGGTGCGAACGGGCGCGGGCATCAGGGCAACCGAGTGGGACTACCCGCAAGTGGGCATCGTTTGCACGGTGGCGCATGAAAGGCCGCACCGCGGCATCGCGCACGAGCGTTTCCTGCCGGCCGGCCCTTTCGCCATCCTACCCATGCTCGGCGACCGTTCGTCGCTGGTCTGGACCGAGCGCCGGCCGTTGGCGCGCGCCATGGTGGCCCTCGACGAAGCGGCGTTCACGGCGGAAATGGCGCGGCGTTTTGGTGATTTTCTGGGCCGCTTGGAGGTCGTCGGGCCGCGCTGGAGCTACCCGCTGGCCTTGACCCATGCCGATAGTTACCTGGCCGAACGCTTGGCCCTGGTCGGCGATGCCGCGCATGCGATTCACCCCATCGCGGGCCAGGGCTTCAATCTCGGGATCCGCGACGTCGCGGCCTTGGCCGAAGTGGTGGTCGACGCCCACCGGCTCGGGCTCGACATCGGTCGCGCCGACGTGCTGGCGCGCTATCAACGCTGGCGCCGCTTCGATACGGTCCTGTTGATCGCCGTCACCGACG
>JAUVWK010000194.1 GCA_030604165.1 Alphaproteobacteria bacterium
GCGCCATCCGGTCGCGGCGTCGGCGGCGTTGAAACAAGACATAGATGACCCCCAGCGCCACGGCCAGGGCATACCAGACAATAGCGTATTGCAGATGCTCGTTCCGGAGCTCGACCCGGCTCTGCCCACCGATCGGATAACCGCCGGGGTTTGGCGCCGACCCGGCTTCGACGAGAAAGCGCTGCACCGGGATACCGGCGCGCGCCGACAGGCTCTCGAGATCGACCCAGAACCAAAAGTTCTCGTCGGGCCGGTTGTCGGGGGTGAACCAGCCCGGCTTGTTGCCTGCCACCAGCAGACCCTCGACGCGGACCGGACCGGCGATTTGGCCTGCCGCGCGGCTTGCGGCGTCTTCTCGCTCAAGCGGGATCCAGCCGCGATTGATCAGCACCACGGTGCCGTCGACGCGCTCGAACGGGGTGATCACTTGATAGCCGGCCCGACCATGGTGGGTGCGCGCGCCAACGAACATTTCGCTCTCGTGCCGGAACGCGCCCTCGAGCCAGATCGGCCGATAGAGCAGTCCGTCCACATCCTCGACCACGGAGGGCAAGGCCACCGGCTCGCTGCTGCTGCGCTCCAGCCTGAAGGCGTTGAGGTCGGTCTTCCAGATCAGGCGCTGAACCTGCCAAGACCCCAGCGCGAGCAGAATCAGAATGCCGGGAATGGCGACGAATGTCGCCCACTGCCAAGCGCGGCGGAAAGCGCGCCGTTCGCTATCCTCCGTCCCCAAAATCCTGGACCTTGTGTCTAAATTGCAAAGCGATGAGCAGCGCCTTGGCCGGCCGCAACAGCGCCAGCGACCCGATCAGGGTAAGCGGCGCCCACAGCACGAGGTGCAGCCAATAAGGCGGCTCGTAACTAAGCTCGAGCCAGAGCGCGAGCGCAACCACAATCGCGCCGATAATCGACATCACGAAAAAGGCCGGACCGTCGCCGCTATCGTGCTGCTTCAGCGCGAGGCGGCATTCGCCGCACGCTTCGGCAACCTTGAGATAGCCGGTATAAAGCTTGCCCCGGCCGCAACGCGGGCAGCGACATGCGATGCCGCTTTTCCAGGGCGAGACCGGAGCGTATTCGGCGCCGGGCATTCCTCGCTCATCCACAGTGGCCCCTGGGGGGCTCTAGGAGCCGCCCCACCAGTAAACCCAGATGAACAGGAACAGCCAGACCACGTCGACGAAGTGCCAGTACCAGGCCGCCGCCTCGAAGCCGATATGTTGGTCGGGCTTGAACTGCCGCTTGATCGCCCGGTAGAGACAGACTGACAGGAAGATGGCGCCGACCGTAACATGAACGCCGTGAAATCCGGTCGCCATGTAGAACGTGGTGGAATAGATGCCGTCACGGAAGCCGAACGCCGCGTGGGCATATTCCCAACCCTGGAGAAACAGAAAGCCGACCCCGAGGGCCACGGTCAAGGCCAACCCCATAACCGTATGGGTGTGGTTGCCGTGCCTGAGGGCGTGGTGGGCCCAGGTGAGGGTCGCGCCCGAAGAGAGCAGCACCAGGGTCATCAGGAAGGGCAGGTCCCAAGCTTCCTGGAAGGCGACGTCGGTCGGCGGCCAAACCCCCCCGATGGCGTCGGTCGGCATGATCGAGGCGTTGAAAAAGGCCCAGAAGAACGCCGCGAAGAACATCACCTCGGAGGCGATGAACAGCACCATGCCGAAGCGAAGGCCGCGTCGCACCACCTCGGTGTGATGGTTCTCGAACAGGCCTTCGCGAATGACGTCGCGCCACCACAAGAACATGGTCAGGATCACCAGCGCACCGCCGATAATGAGCAGCCAATACTGCTCGGAGTGCATGAACAGCACGGTGCCGCCCAGCAGCGCCCCGCCGCCGAGAGCGCCCACCACCGGCCAGGGGCTCGGTCGCACCATATGATAGTCGTGGCCCTCGGAGTGCCCGTGAGCCTGCGTATCGGCGTGTGTATCGCTCATTCTCTTCGCTCCGTCGTCATACCCCGGCCCCGCAACGGTCCGGGACTATGGCAACCTTAATCATCCATGCGGCAGCCGGTCTGGGCCGCCGCTCAATTAACCGTCGTGGCGGTCTCCCGGCGCACGACCTGGTCGTGCTCGCGCAAGAAAGCGTCTCGCGCCTCCGCGCCTTGATTGAAGAACGTGTAAGACAAGGTGATCGTGGTCACGTCGTCGAGGTTCCGGTTGTCGAGGATCTCCGGATCGATGAAGAAGGTGACCGGCATTTCGGCGCTTTCGCCCGGATGCAGCACCTGCTCCTCGAAACAGAAACAGTCGATCTTGTTGAAGTAGGCCCCGGCCTTCTGCGGCGTGACGTTGAAGGTCGCGGAGCCGAGCACCGTCTCGTCCGAGCGGTTCTCGGCCTCGAAGAAAGCCAGCGCCGACTCGCCGAGTCTGACCCGGATCTCGCGCTGCATCGGCTTGAAGCGCCACGGCATGCCGCGCGCGACGTCGGCGTTGAAGCGGACCGTGATGACCCGGTCGCCGACGATCTCCGGCGCCGCGGCCGCCACCTGCGTCGTGCCGCCGTAGCCCGTGACCTGGCAAAAGATGCGATAGAGCGGCACGCCCGCAAAGGCGAGCCCGAGCATGGCGCAAGCCGCGCCACCCAGGCTTACGACCATGAGCCACTTGCGCCGCCGGCTCAGCGCCACCTCACGATCCTCCCATCTTGACGATGGTGATCAGAAAAAAGATCACCACCAGCGCCAGGAGGCCGCCGCCCAGGGCGTAATTGCGGGCGCGGCGGCGACGGTGAAGCTCGCTCTTCAGGGCCATGGCCATCACCCGAGCGCCCCGAGGGGCACGGCCAGGTCAACGAGCAGGAGCGCGAACAACAGGAAGAGATAAAGGATCGAAAATGAGAACATACGGCGCGCGCTGGCATCCGTGCGGTCGCGCAGGACGGCGACAGCGCAGGCAATGAAGCAAAGCCCGAGCAGCAGCGCGCCGAGCCCGTAAACCAGGCCCGAGAGGCCGATCGCGCAAGGCGCGAGCGAAACCGGCACCAGGGCCAGGGTGTACACCAGAATTTGCCGGCGCGTCACCGCCACGCCGGCGACCACGGGCAGCATGGGAATGCCGGCCTTGTCGTAATCGCCGCGCCGGAACAAGGCCAGCGCCCAAAAGTGCGGCGGCGTCCACAGGAAGATGATGGCGAACAGGATGAACGAGGCCAACGTCACCTCGCCACTGACCGCGGCCCAGCCGATCATCGGCGGGAACGCGCCGGCCGCCCCGCCGATGACGATGTTCTGCGGCGTGCGGCGCTTCAGCCCGATGGTGTAGACCACGACATAGAAGAAGATGGTGAAAGCGAGCAATGCGGCGGCGGCCCAGTTGAGTGCCAGAGCCATGATCGCCACCGAGACCACCGCGAGACTGACCCCAAGACCGAGCGCCGCCTCGGGCGTGACCCGGCCGGCCGGGATGGGTCGCTCGCGGGTGCGCGCCATGCGGGCGTCGATGTCGCGGTCGTACCACATATTGATGGCGCCAGCCGCGCCCGCGCCGACCGCGATACAGAGCACCGCCACCGCGGCGAGAACGGGATGCAGCGTGCCGGGAGCCAGCAGCAGGCCGACGATCCCGGTAAAGACCACGAGCGACATGACCCGCGGCTTGAGCAACGCCACGAAATCTCCGGGCGACGCTGCCTGAGCGGCCTGGCCGAGCGGCTGTGCGCCCCCCGCCTCGCCATAGGTTGTCGTCGTACTCGCCACCAATCAGCTCCCCCGGGACTCTCGCCGGCCGCCTAGCGGACCCGCGGCAACGCCTCGTGGGTGTGGAACGGCGCCGGCGATGGCACCGTCCATTCCAGCGTGGTCGCGCCCTCGCCCCACGGGTTGTCCGCGCACTTCTTCGCGAAGAACAGCGTGTAAATCAGGATGTAAATGAACAACACGACGCCGGCCGCGGAAACGTAGGAGCCGATCGAAGCGACCATGTTCCAGCCCGCGAAGGCATCCGGGTAGTCCGGGATGCGCCGCGGCATGCCGGCGGCGCCCAGGAAATGCATCGGGAAGAAGGTGAGGTTCACGCCGATGAAGGTTATCCAGAATTGAATCTTGCCCAGAACCTCCGGATACTGCCGGCCGCACATCTTGCCGATCCAGTAATAGAAGGCGGCGAAGACGAGGAAGGCGGCGCCGATCGACATGGTGTAGTGGAAGTGCCCAACGACGTAATAGGTGTCGTGGAGCGCGACATCGACACCGGCATTGGACAGCACGACGCCGGTCACGCCGCCGACCGTGAACATGAAGATAAAGCCGAGCGTCCATAGCATGGGCGTCTTGAACTCGATCGAACCGCCCCACATGGTGGCCAGCCAGCTGAAGATCTTGATGCCGGTGGGCACGGCGATGACCATCGTCGCCGCCACGAAGTAGGCCCGCGTGTTGACGTCGAGGCCCACCGTGTACATGTGGTGCGCCCACACCACGAAGCCGATAAAGCCGATCGCCACCATGGCGTAGGCCATGCCGAGATAACCGAAGATCGGCTTTTTCGAGAAGGTCGAGATGATGTGGCTGGCCACGCCGAAGCCGGGCAGGATCAGAACGTAGACCTCGGGGTGCCCGAAGAACCAGAACAGATGCTGGAACAACAGCGGATCGCCGCCGGCCGAGGGCTCGAAGAAGGTCGTGCCGAAATTCCGGTCCGTCAGCAGCATGGTGATCGCGCCGGCCAGCACGGGCATCGAGAGCAGCAACAAGAACGCCGTCACCAGGATCGACCAGGCAAACAATGGCATCTTGTGCAGCGTCATGCCTGGGGCGCGCATGTTCAGAATCGTCGTGATGAAGTTGATCGCGCCCAGAATGGACGACGCGCCGGCCAAGTGAAGCGCGAAGATCGCCATATCCACGGCTGGCCCCGGGTGTCCTGAACTCGACAACGGCGCATAGACCGTCCAGCCGGCGCCGACGCCCGGGCCGGAACCGCCATCGACGAACAGAGAGCCCACCAGCAGGGCGCCCGACGGCACCAACAACCAGAAACTGATGTTGTTGAGCCGCGGAAAGGCCATGTCCGGCGCCCCGATCATCAGCGGCACGAACCAATTGCCGAAGCCGCCGATAAACGCCGGCATGACCATGAAGAACACCATGATCAGACCGTGCGCGGTGGTGAACACATTGAAGATGTGCGGATTGTCGCCGAAGATCTGCATCCCCGGCTCGGCCAGCTCGATGCGCATCAGCACCGAGAGGAGCGTGCCGACGACACCGAACACGACGGCAACGGTGAGGTACATCGTGCCGATGTCTTTGTGGTTGGTCGAAAACAGCCAGCGCCCGATACCCCGAGGCTTGTGATCGTGGGCGGCGTGAGCGCCGTGTGTCGTGTCACCCGTGTAGCTCATGGCGCGCTCCCCCTCCTTGCCTGCTCACTCGGCCTGCGCGAGCCGCGCCGGCTCAGGCGCTTCATCACTGGCGAATTCTTGTTTGGCGAATTCGGCCCACTCGGCGTACGCCTCCTTCGAGACCACCTCGACCGTGATCGGCATGAAGCCATGGTAGGTGCCGCACAATTCGGAGCACTGGCCGTAGTAGATGCCTTCCTTATCGACGCGGAACCAGGTTTCGTTGACCCGCCCGGGCACGCTGTCCAACTTGACGCCGAACGCCGGGATGGCCCACGAATGAATCACGTCGTCCGCCGTGGTCAACAGACGAATTGTGGTGTCCACCGGCACCACCACGCGATTGTCGGTTTCGAGCAAACGAAGCTGACCCTCTTCGAGCTCGTCTTCCTCGAGCATGATCGCGTCGAATTCCACGTCGCCAAGATCGGGATATTCATAGGTCCAGTACCACTGATGGCC
>JAUVWK010000192.1 GCA_030604165.1 Alphaproteobacteria bacterium
GTCGGCGGCGGCTCGCCCGCGCCGCGGCCCGTCAGATAGCGTGAGTAATTCTCGATCCCGGCGCTGCTCCCCGTGGGGTCGATCATTTCCAAATCGATCATCGTGCGCTGCTCCAGCCGCTGCGCCTCGAGCAACTGATTGTCGCGCGTGAGCGCCTCGAGCCGTTCGGCGAGCTCGACCTTGATGCCCTTGACCGCCTGCTGCAGCGTCGGTCGCGGCGTGACGTAATGGCTGTTGGGGTAGATGCGCACTTGCGAGAGCGCCGCCGTCTTGTGCCCGGTCAGCGGATCGAACTCGACGATCTCCTCGACCTCGTCGCCGAACAGCGAAATGCGCCAGGCGCGGTTCTCGGAGTGCGCCGGAAAGATCTCGATGACGTCGCCGCGCACGCGAAAGTCGCCGCGCTCGAGGCTCTGGTTGTTGCGCCGGTATTGCAGTTCGACCAGCTTTTGCAGGAGCGCGCGCTGCTCGATGCGCCCGCGCACGGCAATCGAGACGGTCATGGAGGAATAGGTCTCGACCGAGCCGATGCCGTAGATGCAAGAGACCGAGGCCACGATAACCACGTCTTCGCGCTCCAGCAGCGCCCGGGTGGCCGAGTGGCGCATGCGGTCGATCTGCTCGTTGATGGAGGCATCCTTCTCGATATAGGTGTCGGTGCGCGGGACATAGGCCTCGGGCTGGTAATAGTCGTAGTAGGAGACGAAATACTCGACCGAATTATTCGGAAAGAACGACTTCATCTCGCCATAAAGCTGGGCGGCGAGCGTCTTGTTCGGCGCCAGCACCAGCGTCGGCCGGCAGAGGCGTTCGATGACATGCGCTATGGTATAGGTCTTGCCCGAGCCGGTTACGCCCAACAGCACCTGATCGCGTTCGCCCCGTTTCAAGCCGTCGGTCAACGCCTCGATCGCTTGCGGCTGATCGCCGGCCGGCTGGTAGTCGGAGACGAGCGTGAACGGCGTCGCGGCCTCGGCTGAATTATCTATCGCGGGTTTCCGGCTCATGCCCTAAGTATATATGTGAGATGACGGTGTCGTAACGTTGGGGTAGGCGCGGGACCGACCGGTTGCCGGCGCTTGCCGCGACGCGCTGCCCCGATTCGAGAGGTTGGAGGTCCGAGCGTGTCCTGGACGACCGTGCGCCAAGCCTATGCGACCCTGCGGGCGGCCGCGTCCGACGACGCGCCGCTCGATAGCGCCTGGGCGGCCTATCGGACCGCGGTCGAAGCAACGGCGGAGCGCCCCCCCTTTCATCTTCGTGTCCTCCTCGAGACCCTGGAGGACGTCGCCAAGAGCCGCGGCATCGCGCCAGACAAGGTCGCCATTCTCGATCACGGCTGCGGCGGCTGCCAGACCGTGCTTTACCTCATCGCCCGCGGTTATCGCGCCGCTTGCGGTGTCGACCTCGGCCCCAATGGGCACATTGAACCGCTCAACAAGATCCTGCAAAGCGTCGGAATGGCCGCGCCACGTTTTTTTGAGTATGACGGGCTGCGCCTGCCCTTCGCCGACGGCAGTTTCGATTTGATTTTCAGTCAGCAAGTTTTGGAGCACGTGTCGGCGCCTTATTTCGAAGCTTACTATGCCGAGGAAGCGCGCGTGCTGAAACCGGGCGGTATCGTGCTGCACCAAGTGCCGCACCGGCTGGTGCCCTACGAATCCCACACGCGAACCTGGCTGATTCACTATTTCCCCAAAGCGGCGCGCCGCCTTCTTTATACCCTCTCCGGCAACGACCCGGATTATGTCGAAGCGATCCTGGCGCTGCGTTGGCCCTGGGTTCATAGCCGCAAGATGCGACAGGTGTTCGGCAACCACCGCAATATCACATTGCGTCGGCTCGCGGTTACCCGCGATTTCGACCGGCCGGGAGAGGCGGTGTTCGAGGGCTCGACACGGCTGCGCAAACTGATCGATCTGCTCTCCAACGCACCCGTCTTGCGCGAGGTCGCCGGCCCCATCATTGCGAATTTCGTCATGACCGAATCGCTGGCGGTCAAGGAATCGAAACCCGCGCGCGGGCCCGACCATCGGGCCTAACATACCACCCTAAGAGGGAGCGATGCGGCGCTCGCGCCGCACAACATAGGCGCAATTCGAGAGGTCGGGCTGAACGAAGACGTGTTCAATAGGGAAATCCGCAAGTTCTTGAAGCAGCTCGGCGTCACCTCGCAGCGCGAGATCGAGGCCGCCGTGCGCAAGGCCCTGGACGAGGGGCGGCTCAAAGGCGACGAGCGGCTCACGGCGCGGGCGCGGGTCACCATCGATACGCTGGGGCTCGAGCACGAAATCGAGACCGAGATCAGCTTGGCGTGAGGCGGCGCTCTTGCCCCAAGGCGTCGCACCGCTTGCTAACGACTCGGACAAGGAATTAGTTTACGGCCCATCTCTCACCATTCCGACGTGCGGAGACTGACCATGTCGTTCCTCGCCAGCCGCCTCGACCGCATCAAGCCGTCCGCCACCATGGCGATCAGCGCCAAGGCCATGGAGCTCAAGGCCCAGGGCCGCGACGTGATCGGCCTCGGCGCGGGCGAGCCGGATTTCGACACGCCCGATTCGATCAAGGCCGCGGGCATCAAGGCCATTCAGGAGGGCCAGACCAAATACACCCAGGTCGAGGGCCTGCCCGCGTTGAAAGAGGCGATCGCGACGAAGTTCAAGCGCGACAATCGCCTCGACTACGCACCGAACCAGATCATCGTCGGCGTCGGCGCCAAGCACGTGCTCTACAACGCGCTCATGGCAACGCTCGATCCGGGCGACGAGGTGGTGATCCCCGCGCCCTACTGGGTGTCGTACCCGGACATGGTGCTGCTTGCCGAAGGCACGCCGGTGATCGCGCCAACGCGCGAGGAGAACGGCTTCAAGCTGCAGCCCGACGAGCTGGCCCGCGCCATCACGGCCAAGACCAAATGGCTGATCTTCAACTCGCCCAGCAACCCCACCGGCGCGGCCTATAACCTGGACCAGGTCAAGGCGCTGGCCGAGGTTCTGTTGCGCCACCCGCAGGTCGGTGTGATCGCCGACGACATTTACGAACACCTGGTCTATGACGGCTTCGCCTTTCACACCATGGCCGAGGCGGAACCCGCCCTCCAGGAACGCACGCTGACCGTCAACGGCGTCTCCAAGGCCTACGCCATGACCGGCTGGCGCATCGGCTACGCCGGGGGCGACGCGGCGCTGATCAAGGCCATGGGAAAGATTCAGTCGCAAAGCACCTCGAACCCGGCCAGCATCAGCCAGTTGGCCACCGTCGAGGCCTTGACGGGGCCGCAGGACTTTATCGCCGAACGCAACGCGATCTTCCGCGAACGCCGCGACCTCGTGGTCGGCATGCTCAATCAAACGTCGGGGCTCACCTGCCGCCGGCCGGAAGGCGCCTTCTACGTCTATCCGAGTTGCGCCGGCCTGATCGGCAAGGCCACGCCCGACGGCGCGCGCATGGAGAGCTCCGAGGACTTCGCCAAGTTTCTCCTCGACAGCGAGGGAGTCGCGGTGGTGCACGGCACGGCGTTCGGGCTCGACCCTTTCTTCCGTATCTCCTATGCCACCTCGACGGAAAACCTGACCGAGGCCTGCACACGGATCCAGCGCGCCGCTGCGGCGCTCAAATAGCAAAACCCGGACCGCGGCGCACGGGCCACAGCGGTTTTCGCGAACCCGACCGGACAGGCTGCGCCATGCCGTTGCTCGCCAAACGTCTCGAGCGGGTCAAACCCTCGCCGATCTCGGCGATCCGAACCATGGCCATCGAGCGCCAGGCGCAAGGCCACGACGTGATCGGCCTCGGCGCGGGCGAGCCGGATTTCGATACCCCCGATTCGATCAAGGCCGCCGGCATCGAAGCGATCCGAATCGGTCAGACCAAATACACCCAGGTCGACGGTCTGCCCGCCCTGAAAGACGCCATCGCGGCGAAGTTCAAGCGCGACAACGGGCTCGACTACGCGCCGCGCCAGATCATCGTCGGCTCCGGCGGCTACCAGGTGCTTTACAACGCGCTCATGGCGACCCTCGATGCGGGCGACGAGGTGGTGATCCCGGCGCCTTACTGGGTCTCGTTTCCCGACATGGTGCGGCTCGCGGGCGGCACGCCGGTGAGCGCGCCGACAAGCGAGGAAAACGGCTTCAAACTGCGGCCCGACGCGCTGGAGCGCGCCATCACGGCCAAGACCAAATGGCTGATCTTCAACTCGCCTTGCAACCCGACCGGCGCGGCCTACAGCTACGACGAGATCGAGGCGCTGAGCGAGGTGGTGGCGCGTCACCCGCGGCTCTGGGTGATCGCCGACGACATCTACGAGCATTTGCTCTATGACGGCTTCCGCTTTCACAGTTTTGGCGCGGTGAACCCCGCGCTTTACGAGCGCACGCTGACCGTCAACGGCGTTTCCAAGGCCTATGCGATGACCGGCTGGCGCATTGGCTATGCCGGGGGCCCGAGCGCCCTGATCGAGGCGATGGCCAAAATCCAATCGCAAAGCACCTCGAACCCGGTCAGTTTCAGCCAGGTGGCCGCCATCGAGGCGTTGACGGGGCCGCAGGATTGCCTGGCCGAGCGCAACGCGATCTTCCGCGCCCGCCGCGACCTCGTGGTCGGCATGCTCAAGCAAGCGCCGGGGCTTTCCTGTCGCCGGCCCGAGGGGGCTTTTTTCGTCTACCCGAACTGCGCCGGCGTCATCGGCAAGGCCACACCGGCCGGGGCGCGCATCGAAAGCTCCGAAGACTTCGTGACCTACCTGCTCGACGCCGCGGGCGTCGCGGTCGTGCACGGCGCGGCGTTCGGGCTCGACCCCTATTTCCGCATCTCCTACGCCACCTCGACGGAAAATCTGAGGGAGGCGTGCCGGCGCATTCAGGGCGCCGCCGCGGCCCTCACGCAAGCTTGATTCGCCCGCACCTGGGCGCCACTCTACCTGTTTCTTCAATTCAACTCGGCCGTGTGCCGGGGAGCGCGGCGGGGCAACGGAGGGATGCGATATGCCGATCAAGCGCAAGCGTGGCTGGGAGCTGCCGGATTCGGCGGCGGCCCCGGAATCGGTGTTTCTCGAGCGGCGGGCGCTGATCGAGGCGGCGGGTCTTGGCGCCGCGCTGGCGCTGGCGGGCCCGCTGGGCGCGGCGCTGGCACCCGGAACCGCCCTGGCCGACGAGGAGCTGCCGGAGGCCTCGGCGGCGCTTTATCCGGCGCCGCGCAACGAGCGCTACGGGCTCGATCGCGCGATCACACCCGAAGAATTCGCCACGACCTACAACAACTACTATGAGTTCGGCTCCTACAAGACCATCTGGAAGGAGGCCCAGGCGCTCAAGATCCGGCCCTGGACGGTGGCGATCAGCGGCCTGGTGGAACAGCCGCTGACCATGGATATCGACGACCTTCTAAAGCGCATGCCGCTGGAGGAGCGGCTCTATCGCCACCGTTGCGTCGAGGCCTGGTCGATGGCCGTGCCCTATGGCGGCTTTCCGCTCAAGGCGCTGCTCGATTTGGCGCGACCGCTCGCCGCGGCCAAATATCTGATCATGGAGACCTTCGAGGATCCCTCCGTGGCCAAGGGGCAAAAGCAGTTTTGGTACCCCTGGCCCTATGTCGAGGGGCTTACCATCGCAGAGGCGGCCAATGAGCTCGCCTTCATCGCCACCGGCTATTACGGCAAGCCCATCCCCAAACAAAACGGCGCGCCGCTGCGCCTCGCGGTGCCCTGGAAGTACGGCTTCAAGCACATCAAGGGGATCGTGCGCTTTCATTTTGCCGAGAGCCCACCGGTCACCTTCTGGCAAGAGGTCGCGGGCAACGAATATGGCTTCTGGGCCAACGTCAACCCGGAGGTGCCGCATCCGCGCTGGAGCCAGGCCAGCGAGCGCGTGCTCGGCACCAATGA
>JAUVWK010000217.1 GCA_030604165.1 Alphaproteobacteria bacterium
CAGCACGAGCTGCTCCAAAAAGAGGGCAAGCCCGACGGTCGCGATGATGACGTTGACCTCGAAAGCGGGCTGGCGATACATGAAGCGGAAGACGACGTGATAGATCGCGAGGCCGACGGCAAAGCTCACGATCATCGCGGCCGGCAAGCCCAGGTACCAGGGCAATCCAAGGCTGATCACAGCCGAGTAGGACGCGTAGCCGCCGATCGTGAGCAGCGCGCCATGGGCCATATTGAGCACGCCCATCGCACCCCACACGAGCGACAGCCCGATCGTGCTCGCGGCGTACATCGCGCCGAGCGTCAAACCGCTGACCACCACCTGGATGAGGGTATCCATCCCGGCCCGCTAGCCTCCCAAGTAGGTCTCCAGAATCTCCTCGTGCAGCGCCAACTCGTCGGCGCCCCCTTGCCAAACGAAGCGTCCGTTATCCAGCAAATAAATGCGATCCGAGATCTCGAGAACACGCGAGGCGTTCTCCTCGACCAGCAAGATGGTGCGGCCGCTTTTCTTCAAGCGAATGATGAGATCGTAGATCTGCTCGATGAGGATGGGCGCGAGTCCGAGCGACGGCTCGTCGATCAACAGAATGCGCCCGCCCGTCATGAGGCCGCGGCCGAGCGCCAGCATGCGCCGCTCGCCGCCCGACAGCGTGCTCGAGATCTGCTTCTGGCGCTCCGCCAGCGTGGGCAGGAGAGCATAAACCTCGCGCAGGCCCTCTTCGACGCGCGCGTAGGCGCCCGGCAGGTATGCCCCCATCAGCAGATTGTCGCGCACCGACATCTCCGAGAAGATCAGGTCGCCTTGCGGAATATGGACGATGCCGAGCGCGACGACCTGATCGACGCGCTTCTTGCGGATCGATTGACCGTCGAACCGAATATCGCCCTTGGAGGGCTGGACCAGCCCGGAGATCATGCGCAGGAACGTCGTCTTGCCGTGGCCGTTGGGGCCGATGATGGTGACCAACTGGCCTTCGGGAATGGCCAGCGAGATGTCGTGCAGCACCGGGTGGCCGCCATAGCCGGCATGCACGCGATCGATTTCGAGCAACGGCGCGGTCATGCCTCGGAGCGCTTTGCCATGATGTGCTGAAGCCGGCGCGACGATCCCTCGCCGAGATAGACGTCGACGACAGTCTGATCCGCGATCAGGCCCTGGGCCGAGCCTTCGTAGATCTTCTCGCCGTGATGCATGATCAAGACCCGGTCCGAGAGTTGAATGAGGAAGCGCATGACATGCTCGATCAGCATGACGGTGAGCCCCCTTTCCTTCAAGCGCACGACGAGGGCCATGACGGCGTCGATCTCCTGCGGATTGAGGCCGCCCACGGGCTCGTCCATGAGCAGCAGCTTCGGCTCCGTCGCGAGCGCGCCCGCGATCATGAGAAGCTTGCGGTAATAGACGGGAAGCGTGGCCACGACATCGTGCGCGACGTCGCCGAGACCGACGAACGCCATCGCCTCGTCGGCCCGGCGCGCGGTCTCCCGATCGAAGCGCAGGCCCGGCAGGACTCGATTGTGATGGCCGTAATAGGCGGCGATCAGCGTGTTCTCACGTGCCGTCAAGGTGTCGAACGCCGCGTTCAATTGGAAGGTGCGCGCGATCCCGAGCTGACAGATGCGGTCCGGGCTCGATCGCGTTATCGCGTGGCCGTCGAACGTGATGGTTCCCGAGGTGGCCGAACCGAGGCCCGAGATGACATCGAATAAGGTCGTCTTGCCAGCCCCGTTGGGCCCGCCGATGCCGAGCGACTCGCCCGGCCGAACCTCGAAAGACAAGTCGCGAACGGCAGCCAGGGCGCCGAAGTGCTTATCGACGCCCTGGCATGAAAGGAGCGGCGAATCGTTCGCCGCAGCCGCTGTTACGTGAACCACGGCGGCAGCTGGAACTCGCCCGTTTCATAAGGCGCGGGTGCGATCACCTCGCCGATATTGTGGTGGTCCTGAATTTGCCGGAACTGATGCGGCATACCGAGCGACGGATCCTTCGTCTGCGTGGGATAGGATCGCGCGGCTTGGTCCGGCAGGATGAAGGCCGTGGTGCCTTGGACGCCCCGGTAAATCAGGTTCCGGATGCGCTCGCAAACCTTCTCGTTCTGATCGAACTCTCCGGGACCACCCGTGCCACCGGCGAGCGCGGCCGCGATCGCCCAGTAGTGACAGGAGTCGTAAGGCTGCGAACCGGTCAACGGGCTGGCGCTCTCGCCGTATTTGGCGTTGAAGCGGGCAATGAAAGCGTTGCCGATCTCGTCCTAGAGTGCCCCGACCACGGTCGCAAACATCGAGCCCACCGTGGCCTCTTTGCCGACCTCGCGATAGGCGGTCAGCAGGGGACCGTACTGCATGTAACACAAACTGTTCGTCGGGTTCGGGACGAACTGCAACATGAATTGCGCCAGGTCCTGCGGCACCCAGTGGGTGATGGCGATCGCGGCGGGGGGATCGTTCCGAATCTTTTGCAGCGTCGGACCCCACACGGAAATCGGCACCACCACCGTCTCGAACAGGCTGATCTCCCAACCATATTTGGCCGCCTGGTCGCGGATGGCGTTGGCGATCACCACGCTGTAATTCTGCGACCCGGTGACGATTGCCACCTTGTTGTTGATCGGGTCCCACTTATCGGAATCCCGGAGGTCGCTGATGAACTTCAGATAGCCTTCGCCGTACCAATATTCGGCCGGATCGGCCATGAAGACACTGAAATAGCGTTCGGGATCGTTGCCCACGGTGTCGTGATGCACGATATCCGTGTTGTGGTGGATATAGGGCACGCCCGCGTCGGCGACCGTATCGTACTCGGCCGTCACCGCGCCGGTGTTGTAGCCGTTGATAATGGCGTGGACCCCGTGGCGATCGAGCAGACGTTGAATGGCCGGGATGATGTTGGCCGCGCCCTGCTCCTTGCTGTCCTCGAACACGGGAGCGAGCGGTCGCCCGAGGATGCCGCCCATGGCGTTAATCTCTTCGCACGCCATCTCGAGACCGCTTTTGAACGAGATACCATCGGCCGCGGCCCAACCGGTGAGCGGCACGCAGCCGCCGACCGGGATCGGTTTGC
Source organism: Alphaproteobacteria bacterium (assembly GCA_030604165.1). GTDB lineage: Bacteria > Pseudomonadota > Alphaproteobacteria > UBA828 > UBA828 > JAUVWK01. Next base: position 3,064 of record JAUVWK010000217.1, read on the forward strand.
CTTCGGCCGCCACCCCGTCGTTGATATCGGCGAGTAGGCCGGCCGACGCGGCCAAGCCGCCGATACCCGCAAGGCCCGCACCTTTCAAGAAGCTGCGTCGTCCTTGCATCTTATCCAGCGTTCGATCGGCGATGGTTTTCGGATTGGGTTTGCTTTTTCGGATCAACATTAGGCGCCTCCATCAGATGTTTGTTGCCCCGCATCGTCCGCCGACTATTAACCAAGAATCGCGGCGGTTACGGAAATGTTATCACATGCCCCAATTGAGCAAAGCCTCGCGGAGCACCAGGACATATGTCTCTGGCCAGACCAGATGGCGGATACTAACAAGTCTTCGACCGCGAGACCATAATGGATAGCGCCTCATGGGCGCGTTGGCGTCCGCCGCAATCTGGTATGACCAGAGAGACGCGTGCGGTCGCAAATCGGCTCGGACGGCGACCGAAGGCGTCCGACCAGGCAGGCGGGGGCGGCGCGCCAGGGCGCGGGCCGCCATCGCCGCCGCGCCGGCCGCACCCGCTTTACGGATAGTTCACCAATTGAGGCGCCTACTCGATCTTTCCGAGCCCTTGACCGTGCCCAGCTTCATCGGAGCCCGGCTTCATCGGAGCCCGGCTTCATCGGAGCCCGGCTTCATCGGAGCCCAGCTTCATCGGAGCCCAGCTTCATCGGAGATCGATCGTGCGCCACACTTCTGTCGTCATTCTCGCCGCCCTTGCCGCCATGGCAGCTCTTCCCGCCCAGCTCGCGGCCGATAGCGGCCCCGACGGGACGCGGTTCGCGGCGGCGCAGATCGACGCCATGGATATCAACGGCGATGGCTTCATCGACCAGCACGAGACCGACGCCCTGATCGGCAAAGTGTTCAGCTATCTCGACATCGACCGCGACGGCTCGATTGCCCGTCAGGACCTGGGACCGGGCGGCTTGAAGCTGGACGTCAATCGTGACGGGCTGGTGGATGCCACGGAGTTTCTGGCACCCGGCCGCGCCTTTATCCGCCGGGGCGATCGCAACGCCGATGGCCGGCTCAGCCTGAAGGAAGTGCGCGAGCTCGGCAGCGCGGCGACGCGCCCGAGGCATTGGGCCGACAGCCGCTGAGGGCCGACAGCCGCTGAGCGCCAATGGTCGCCGACGCCGGTAGGGCGCGGCGCGTCTCAGGCGGGATCGGGAGGCTCGGTGTCTTCGCCGTCAGGCACGATGCGCCTGACCAGTGGGCCGATGGTCAGACCCTGGCCGATAATCGAAAAGATGACCACGCCATAGCAGACGGTAAGAATCGCGTTGCGTTCCACCGATTCCGGCAGCGAGAGCGCGAGCGCCACCGATATGCCGCCGCGTATGCCGCCCCAGGTCAGCACCGGCACCGCGCCGCGGGTGAATTCGCGAAAGGTGCCCAGCACCGTGATCGGCAGGCCGACCGAGATGAAGCGCGCCGCCAACACGAGCGGAATCGCCAAAAGCGCCGCCCAGATATAGACCGTCTCGGTCGGCACGATGAGCAGCTCGACGCCGATCAGCAAAAATAGGACCGCATTGAGGATCTCGTCGATCAGCCGCCAAAAAGAGGTCAGGTGCACCCGCGTCGTCTCGCTCATCGCCAAGCGCGTGCCATGGTTGCCGATCAGCAGCCCGGCGACGACGACCGCGATCGGCCCGGAAAAGTGTACCGCGTGCGCGACCCGATAGGTCACGACGACCAGCGCCAGCGATATGATCACCTCGAGAACATATTCGTCGATCGAGCGCATGGCGTAGAAGGCGACAAACCCGGTGAGCAGCCCTAGGGCCGCGCCGCCGCCGGCTTCGCGCAGGAACAGGAGCGCCACCTCGCCCACACCGGGCACGCCACCGCCGCCGTGACCGTCACCGAAGGCGATGGCGGCGATGATGGTGAACACGACGATGCCGATGCCGTCGTTGAACAGGCTCTCGCCGGCAATCTTGGCCTCCAGCGAGCGCGGCACGCGGACCGTCTTGAGAATGCCGAGCACGGCGACCGGGTCGGTGGGCGAGATCAGGGCGCCGAATAGCAAGCAGTAGATGAACGGCATCGACAGGCCGATCAGCGCGAACGCGCCCCACGCGCCAAACCCGACCAAAAAGGTCGAGATCAGTACGCCCACGGTCGCCATGGTCGCGATCGCCCAGCGGCGGCTCGCCAAGTCGCCCAAATCGACGTGCAGCGCGCCGGCAAACAGGAGGAAGCTAAGCATGCCCTCCATCAACGCCTCGGAAAACCTAATCTCGCCGACCGCGCCGCGCAGGCCGGAAGCGATGCCGAGCGCCGGCGCGAGCGCATCGAGCGCGAGCGCGGCAAGGGACGCCAGCAGCGCAATGACCACCAGGCCGATCGGTTGCGGCAGCCGCAAGAACCGATAGTTCAGATAGCCGAAAGTAGCCGCAAGTCCGAGCAGCACGGCGA